>CBDUMB010000223.1:0-5922 GCA_965368205.1 uncultured Pseudomonadaceae bacterium
GTGTATCAACCCCTAACATGTTCTGTCGAGTGGTCTGAGGTTTGCGCGAGGTGATGCTGATTTTCTGATGCAACAGATGATTCAACAACGTGGATTTGCCAACGTTAGGACGCCCCAGTAACGCTACATAACCACAAAAAGTCTCTTCCATTTCGCTCAATTCATTTTCCACTTAACGCTGGGTGATCGATCAACTTAGTCAGCATAACAGCCGCCGCGGACTGTTCTGCGCGACGCCGGGATGATGCGGTTGCATCACATTGGATACTCAAAACACTAATTTCACAAGTCACCGTATACTGACGTTGATGATCCGCCCCTTCGACCTGGGTAACCTGATAGTCCGGCAAATCCAAGCCAGCGGCCTGCAACAGTTCCTGCAATCTTGTTTTAGCATCTTTGAGATTTTCAGGGTCCAGACCTGCAATTCGAGCCTTAAACAGGTGCTCAACTACTTCTCGACAGGCGCCTATACCGCCGCCTTCTTTATCACGACCTGCATCTTCATGAATTGCACCAATAACCGCTTCCAGTGCATCTGCAAGAATAGAGTTTCGTTGTCGTCCGCCGCTCTTGCGCTCGCCGGTACCCAGACGCAAACAGGCAGCAATATTGATCTGTTTGGCGATCTCCGCAAGGGACGACCCCCTGACCAGATTTGCCCGCATCAACGACAGCGAATCTTCCGCGTAGACCTTCTCTAACCCGTAGAGGCGATGACCGATGAGATAACCCAGGACCGCATCACCAAGGAACTCCAGTCGCTCGTTATTCTGCTTGGAAAAACTCTTATGCGTCAGTGCCTGCTGCAGCAATGCTATATTTTTGAACTGATATCCGAGCTGCCGCTGCAGACGATCCAGCTCTGCTGCGGCGCCAGGTGGATTAGTTGTAGGTACGCTGCTCACTAAACACTAGGACAACGTCGATGTTAAAAAACAGATGCTCACGCACTTCATAATTGATGTCCACAACAGTCTGCTCACGGTTTCGCTCAACGGTCATCATATCTTTTAACGGGATGCGAAAGCCCTCTATCCGAAACTGCTTTTTATAGTGTTCCAGTATTTTTGCACGGGACATTTCTTTGTGCACTTCGTTGACTGGCAAACGATCACTGACAGATTGCACGATACGGAAGTCGATGTAGTGTGGACCCAGGCGCAGCACAGCGGTAATGACGGTACCCATCACAATGGCGACAAACAGCCATCCCCACATAGACATGCCCAGCTGCTTCGCCGGGCTTTTAAAACTGCTTCGGGACATCCTAGCCTCCTTTATCGAACCACTGATTGCGGTCAAATGTTGGCAACGTAAAGCCCGGCTCTTTATGTAGCCAGATAGCAACTGCTTTGCCAACAATACTGTCTTCTTTGGCCAAACCCCAGAAACGGGAATCCTGGCTCATATCACGGTTATCACCGAACATGAGGTATCGATCAGGTGGAATTTGCCACTCCTGAGGTTCTTCATAACCGCCATTCTTGAAAATTCGATGACCGCGTCCGTCGATGGTCTCGATAAATTCGCGGACTATTGTAGCGTAGTTTCTGTCCTGCACTTCGCCAACCAGTTCGTATCCCAAACGCTCGCCGTTCACATACAGCACTTTATTGTCGTACCTGACCACGTCTCCTGGTAAGCCGATGACTCTTTTTATGAAATAGCGTGAGTCATGGGGTGGCACAAACACCATGATATCGCCTCTTTGAGGATCACCCACATCAAGAATCTTGGTACCAAACACCGGCAAACGCAGGCCATAGGCATATTTGTTGACTAAAATGAAGTCGCCTACCTCCAATGTAGGCACCATGGACTCAGACGGGATCTGATATGGCTCCCCCAGGAAACTACGCAGCACCAGCACCAGCAGAAGCACCGGGAAAAAAGCTTTGGCGTACTCTACCAGCGTTGGGTCGGTAGCTTCAGCATCGTCGGCAAGACGTTTACGACGAAAAAACAGGCTATCCACCAGCCAGACCGCGCCACAGGCCAATACCACCCAGAACAGAATATACGGTAGATCAATGTCCATCGATCAGCGATCAACCCGCAGTGCTGCCAGAAAAGCCTCCTGTGGGATTTCCACACGGCCAATCTGCTTCATGCGCTTCTTGCCTTCTTTCTGCTTCTCCAGCAATTTCTTCTTGCGCGTAATATCACCACCGTAGCACTTGGCTGTGACGTTTTTACGTAAAGCTTTAACTGTCTGCCGTGCCACGATCTGCCCACCAATGGCCGCCTGGACAGCCACATCAAACATTTGCCGGGGAATCAGTTCTTTCATTTTTTCAGCCAGTGCACGACCACGCGCCTGGGATTGATCACGATGCACAATACTGGCTAACGCATCAACTTTGTCGCCATTAATGAGAATATCCAACTTAACCAGATTGGCTTTTTCAAAACGCAGAAAGCCGTAATCTAACGATGCAAATCCACGGCTGACCGATTTCAAGCGATCGAAAAAATCCATGACCACTTCGTTCAGCGGCATTTCCCAATGCATAGCCACCTGGCCTTGGGAAAAATTCATGTTCTTCTGCACGCCGCGCCGTTCCACGCAAAGTGTCATGACGTTGCCAACATACTCCTGGGGCACCAGAATATTCACGTCAGCAATGGGCTCACGCATTTCTTTAAAATTTGGCGGTATCCGCGAAGGGTTGTCGATCTGCACAACTGTGCCGTCGCCCTTTTCAACTTCGTACACGACAGTCGGTGCAGATGTGATCAAATCGAGATTGTATTCTCGTTCAAGCCGTTCCTGCACAATTTCCATGTGCAGCATGCCAAGAAAACCACAGCGGAAACCAAAACCAAGAGCGTCAGATGATTCAGGTTCATAAAACAGCGACGCATCATTAAGCACCAGCTTTTCCAGCGCTTCACGAAACGACTCAAAATCTTCAGAATTAACAGGAAACAAGCCGGCAAACACCTGGGGTTTAACCCGGGTAAAGCCCGGCAGCTGCGGTACATCGGGTGCTTTTGCCGACACCAGCGTATCACCCACTGGCGCGCCCTGAATTTCCTTTATACCTGCGACCACGTAGCCGACTTCGCCTGCAGAAAGAGACTTATCCGGGGTACGTTTCGGCGTGAAGCGACCGACGTCATCAACCACGTGGGTTTTGCCGGTGGATTTCACAATAATCCGCGAACCTTTGTCCAATCGACCCTGCTTGACCCTGACAAGAGACACCACACCAAGGTAGTTATCGAACCAGGAATCAATGATCAATGCCTGCAGATCAGCTTCCGGGTCACCTTCTGGCGGCGGAATATTATCCACCAGGTAACGCAGCAACTCATCAACACCTGCGCCGGTCTTAGCACTGACGGTCTGGATGTCGCTGACATCCAGACCAATGATGTCTTCGATTTCGGCAGCCACCCGCTCAGGCTCAGCTTGAGGCAGATCAATTTTGTTTAACACCGGCAACACTTCCAGCCCCTGTTCTATCGCCGTGTAACAGTTGGCAACGGATTGTGCTTCAACGCCCTGAGCGGCATCCACCACCAACAGCGCGCCTTCACAGGCAGACAGTGAACGGGACACCTCATAGCTGAAATCAACATGGCCGGGTGTATCAATGAAGTTAAGCTGGTAGTGCCCGCCATCCGGGTGTTCATACTGCAGGGTGACGCACTGAGACTTAATGGTGATACCACGCTCACGTTCGATATCCATGGAGTCGAGCACCTGCTCAGCCATTTCTCGTTCGGCCAGGCCGCCACAGGTTTGAATAAAACGATCGGCCAGGGTCGACTTCCCATGATCGATATGGGCGATGATCGAAAAATTGCGTATATGCTCGATGTCCGGCACAAATGGTCCGTGGCTGGTATAAGGCGCGCGAGTTTAGCCTATCGCCTTCCTGCGTTGAAGGTAAAACTACGCGCGCACTGGCCTTGGAAAGTTAGCGTCTCTTAACCCGCCTCTATTCAGGCACTTTCAGTGCAAGAAAAGTCGGGTTTGAATTCCGCAGAACCAGAACGGGTACCGTCCGACCCGCGGTCAATGACTCTGCAATTCTTTCCAACTGACTCGGACTGCTGATTGCCTGATGATTGAGTCTGGCGACGATATCGCCCGGGCGAATACCTGCATCTGCTGCTGCACCAGACACTTCGACGACACGGACGCCGTCTCTGACATCAAGGCGCTCCATTTCTTCATCAGTCAGCCCGGCAACAACAAGACCCAAGCGTCCACCACCCGACTGGCCAACCACCGGTCGGCTACCATCTTCCCCAAGATCAGCCAATTCTCCGACCTTCAGCTCCAATGACATTTTCTTGCCGTCTCGGACCAGTTCCACATCAGCCATGGCGCCGGCGCGGACACGGCCGACAAAGTGTGGCAACTCGGCGGAACGTTCAATAGAACGGCCGTTGAATTTTGTAATGATGTCACCGGCGCGCAGCCCACCGGCGGCTGCGGGGGTGTCGTCAAACACTTTTGATATCAATGCGCCATGCGGGCGATCCAGACCAAAGCTTTCAGCCAGATCACGACTGACTTCCTGAATCATTACCCCGAGCCAGCCGCGCGAGACTCGACCATCTTCTTTCAGCTGGTCCGCCACATCCATGGCTATATCGATGGGGATCGCAAACGACACACCCATAAAGCCACCGGAATTTGAATAGATCTGGGAGTTGATGCCGATCACATCGCCATCCAGATTAAACAGCGGTCCGCCTGAATTACCCGGATTGATGGCCACATCCGTTTGAATATATGGCACATAGTTTTCGTTCTGAGCCGTAGGCAGGCTGCGTCCTTTTGCACTGACAATGCCGGCGGTGACTGAATAGTCAAAACCAAATGGAGAACCGATGGCCAGCACCCACTCACCCACTTTGAGTTTTTCAGACTTACCCAGTTTAACCACCGGAAGATCTTCATCTGTGGTGACCTTAAGTACCGCCAAATCTGCGCGCACGTCTCCGCCGACCAGTTCCGCGACCAGCTCACGACGGTCACTTAAGCGCACAATAATTTCTGAGGCTCCGTCGACAACGTGATTGTTGGTCAGGATATAGCCGTCTTTGCTGATGATAAAACCACTGCCCAGGGACGTTGAAGGACGCATATTAGGCACGCCAGGTCTTGAACCTGGTGGCCCGAAAAAGCGGAAAAATTCTTCCAGTTCCTCACTGCGCGGTTGGCCGCGGCGTTGACTGCGCGGCTCCCCTACAGTGCTGATGTTGACCACTGCTGGCGCATTGCGTTCTACCAGTTCCGTGAAATCTGGTAGCTCTTTTGCGTGCACAGCCCAAACGGGTGAGAGCAGCATAAAAAACGCAAAGATCAATTTAAGCTTCATACTTCTATTCCTAATTAAGTGTCAGGATATTTCTTGTTCTGCGCCGGGGCTGGCATAAACTTCGACCCGCAGCAGCGGAATAAGTTTTGCACCGTGCTTGATCAACACGGTGCCAGTCAGCAACAGCGCAATGACTAAAGCGGCAAGGCTGAGAAGCGGTGTCGCAGCCATACCAGAGGTTTGGAAAGCCGAGCCCAGGCCCAGCAAGAGCAGCAGGGGCAGACCAAAAAGCACCACAACAACCCTGTTCAGGCCGCTGGCAGATATCGCCACCTCTGCATTTGTCAGAGTCTGTCCCTGTTCGCCCGTCGCCGCTGCGCGCGGTGCAAACCACCTGCCCGCGCAACTCTGCTGACAACCAGAACAGCCCTGCTCAACCGCTTCAAACGTTTGATTACCTGCTTGCTCTGAGACTTTAATTCTCTTACTAATCAATGTCTTAGCTTTTCTTTTGATGAACAGTTGTCACGATGTTTCGAGCTGTTTCAACCGGTATTTCACCCACCAGCGTGACCAGGAAATACTGGCCCTGCTCCTTGATCTGATGGGTAACTGCAACGGTTGCGCCGTTCTGCGAGAC
>CBDUMB010000224.1:0-5922 GCA_965368205.1 uncultured Pseudomonadaceae bacterium
CCGAAGTAATGGGGACGATGGCCCCCCTGGTGTAAGCCTTATACATGTCGTTGTATTCGGCTGGGTTTTCAATGCTGGTGTGTGGCTCTGCCATGCTCAGCATGAGAAAAAAGGGTTTTTCAGCATGTTTGTCAAGCCACGAAATGCTTTCGTCTGCGTACAGTTGTGCAGTGAATCCAATTTGCGCAGGTAGCGCTTCGCGATTGCGGTAGATGTTTGTGGGATTTCTGTTTGTGGGTATCTGAAAAGCGTTGTGGCCGTAAAAATACTCAAAACCCTGATCATTGGGCTGCGGTTGCGCGGTGTCACCTAAATCAGAATTCAAATGCCATTTGCCGATCAGCGCGGTCTGGTAACCGTTCTCTTTAAGTAACTCTGCGAGAGTCAGCTCCTCATCCTGCAGGAAGATATCACTGCCGTGGGGTATCCAGCTTTTGATACCGGTGCGATAGGGGTGGCGTCCGGTTAACAGGGCTGCCCGGGAAGGTGAGCACAGGGGTGAAGGCGCATAGTACTGGGTCAGGGTCACGCCGCTGGCGGCAAGTTGATCGATATGCGGCGTCTTGATGACAGGGTGGCCATAATGCCCGAGGTCGCCATAACCCAGGTCATCCACGTATATCAGCAATACGTTGGGGGTATTGCCAAAAGCGGCCAAACTGCCAAAGCATAAACAGGCAATGAGGCAGGCGGTAACCTGTTTCATCAGGCGTTAATCAACGCGTCAATCTGCTCATCACTCAGACCCGCGCTTGCGGCTGCTTTAAGCAGGCCATTCCAGGTGGTGTCATCTATGGGAATACCCTCCGCTTCGCGCAGGGCCTTGCTTTCACGTTCCGGTTCGCCAGGTACACGAACTTTGTCAAAACCTTTAGCGGGGGTGGTGCTGTGCAGATAGTCCACCATGGCATCCACTTCATGATTGAATTTGTCCAGGCCGCCAAACGCCTCGGGGTCCATGACACACATGAACATATGGTTGACGATATGGTGACTACGGTGATTTTCAGGTTGTGCGGTCCACTCACCGGCCAGTGCGCCGCCGAGGAGTTCACACATCACAGCAAGGCCATACCCTTTATGCTGCCCGAACGGTCCAAGCGCACCAAAGGGTTCTTCATACATAACCGCTGGATTGGTGGTGGGGGCGCCTTCATGGTCGACCAGCGCCCCGGCAGGCACTTCGTTACCCGCGTTGTAAGCCACCCGCACTTTACCTAACGCTACCGCTGAGGTGGCCATGTCCAGTACCACCGGCGGGGCATTGTGGCGCGGTACCGCGCAGGTGAATGGATTGGTGGTCATGCGCCGATCGCGCCCACCATAGGGTGATACCTGGGGAGCGTGTCCCACAACGTTAACAAAATGAATCGAGACTAAACCGGCTGCCGCGCAGTGTTCAGCGTAGGTGCCAATACGTCCCAGATGGTGGCAGTTGCGTACACCTGCACAGACAACGCCGGTGGTTTTAACCCGTTCAATGGCCATGTCAGTCGCCTGGCGCCCGACCACCTGGCCAAAGCCGAACTGACCATCGATGACCATTACCGCGCCGCTGTCTTTGATCACATTAGCCTGGGCACCTACCTTCAGCAGGTCGGCTTTTATATTGCCTATATAGGCGGGTGTCATGCCAATGCCATGACTGTCGTGACCTTTCAGGTTGGCTTCAACCAGATGTGAGGCCACTTCCTGGGCATCGGCTGAGCTTGCGCCTGCAGTTTTAAATATTTCGGCGACAAGATTTGTTAACGGCGCGGCGTGAATCTGCATAGATGCCCTCAGGATTGTGAATGTCGTGTCAGGCCTTTTTCGGCCAGAAATTCCGGGTTGAACAGGCGTGACATATATTTGCTGCCATCGTCACACAGTATCGTTGCGATGGTATGGCCCGGGCCAAGGCGTCTGGCCACTTCAACGGCTCCGCACAGGTTGATGCCGGTGCTGGAGCCAAAAAACCAGCCGTCGTCCTCCAGCATGCGATACACCATATCGACCATTTTCTGATCGTGCACCTGGATAGCATCGTCGATGAGAGTGTCGGCCAGATTGTCGGTGATACGTGAGTTACCGATCCCTTCTGTAATGGAAGGCCCTGGTGTCATTGTTGCCTTGCCTGTTTTCACCCAGTTGTACAGCGCGCTGCCGTGTGGGTCGGTGAGCCAGATCTGCACGTCTTCAGATTGGGCTTTCAGATACCGTGAAACGCCCGCCAGGGTGCCGCCGGTACCCACCGCGCAGGTGAAGGCGTCGAGTTTGCCATCAGTCTGTGTCCAGATTTCAGGCCCAGTTGACTCCATATGCGCCTGTCGGTTGGCCACGTTGTCGAATTGATTGGCCCATACTGCATTGTCCAGCGTCTGCGCGTAACGCCCAGCCTGCTTCTGAAAGTTATTATCATCGGCGTAGGGCACGGTGGGCACAACACGGACTTCAGCGCCCAGCGTCCGCAGGATGTTGACCTTTTCGTCAGACTGATTGTCGGGCATGTAGATGACGGTGTCGTAGCCGCGGCTGTTGCAGACGTGAACAAGGCCGATGCCGGTGTTGCCAGCGGTGCCTTCCACCACTGTGCCACCAGGCTGCAATGCGCCACTGCGCTCCGCGTCCCGAACCATCCAGAGTGCAGCACGATCTTTAACTGAACCCCCGGGATTCATGAATTCAGCTTTACCAAGAATCTCGCAACCGGTTTCCGCGGATAAGCTGTCAATACGAATCAGCGGCGTGTTGCCGATAGACTCGGCAAGCCCGGACAATATGTTCATAGATCAAACCTGAATAAGTGCCCCCCAATTCTAGGCAATCTCAGCCTAATTCTCACCTGCTGTCAGGCATTTTGTGTTTTTTCCGGGGCTCGCTTCTGTGGGCGCTGCTCGGTACGCTTAGCGTCATCGCTTTTAGCACCCGTCCGTTCCAGAAAAAGAGAGGTTCGTATGTCCACCCACCGAATATCAGATGCACAATCGATTGGATTAGATGCACAGAAAGTGACGGCTTTTCTTGCCCGAGTCAGGCAGGAAGTGGAAGAAGGATTATTACCCGCTGCTCAGGTTGCCATTGCCCGGGACGGTAAAGTGGGTGTGTTTGAAAGCTATGGTGACGCGCAGGCTGAGTCGCTGACACCCATATTTTCCGCAACTAAGGCCATCACTTCGGCTGCAGCATGGTTGCTGTTTCAGGCCGGTAACCTGGAAGAAGACGAGCGTGTGGTTGACATCATTCCGGAGTTCAACACCCACGGTAAAGATGCGGTCACGGTGGGGCAGTTGTTTACCCACACCGCCGGCTTCCCTCACGCACCGTTTAAACCCGTGCAATGGAACAATAAAGAAGAACGATATGGTCGGTTTGCGCAATGGCGTCTGACCTGGCCACCCGGATCGAAGTTTGAATACCATCCTTCGTCGTCCATGTGGGTGATCGCGGAAATTATCGAGCGCCGTTCGGGTCTGGGTTTTACAGAATTTGTGCGCAGTAAAGTGCTCGATCCGCTGCAGCTCAACAACCTCTTTGTGGGTCTGCCAGCTGAACATCACCATCGGGCGCTGGATTGTGTGCACAGTGGCGATGCGCTGACCCCGGAGGACTACCAGAAAATGGGCATGCCCGTACCGCCGGACTCGGAGGTCACCGAAGATGCCATCCTGAATTTCAACACCGCAGCTGTTCGTGAGGTGGGTGTCCCTGGCGGTGGCGGTTACGCCACCGCGGCAGATCTCGCGCTGTTTTACCAGGCTTTGCTGCACGGAGGCCTGGATGGGGTGGAATTGTGGACGCCCGCCACGATGGCCTCGGTACGCACCGTCCGCACCGGCGATCTGACCGATATGATGTTCAATAAGTTGGCCAACCGCGGCCTGGGGATCATCATCAGCGGCGATGACTCGCGCTCTTATCGAGGTTTTGGCAAAACCAATTCGCCTGAGGCCTTTGGCCATAATGGCGCCGGTGGTCAGTTAGCCTGGGTCGACCCGGCAAGCGGCTTGTCTTTGGCGTATGTGACGCCCGGACATGACCGTAATTCTATCCGCCAGGCCCGTCGTGGCGTTGCAATTTCCTCTTTAGCGGCGCAATTGTGCGCTTAGCCGCGTTTGTTGGGGCGCCCGGCGTCTAAACTGCACCCATGAAAAGGATTTTCGGGTTATCTGCTGGATTGTATCTGTTGCTGATCACAGGGTTTGCCCATGCCCAGTGGTACCAGGACACTCAGGCCATCATGGGTACCCGTGTGCACGTCGAGTTCTACCTGCCCGACAGGCGCGATGGCCCGCAACTGCTTACCCAGGTGATGGATGAAATGCGTCGCATCGATGCAAAGTTCAGCTCTTACAAAGCATCCAGCGAACTGTCGCGCCTGAATCGCGAGGCACCTGACGGCTGGACTGAGGTGTCAGAAGAGCTGTTCGAATTATTGAGTAAGGCACATCAGGTATCGAAGCTCACTGGGGGCGCTTTTGATGTCACCTATGCATCTGTTGGTCGATATTACGATTATCGTGAAGCGAAAGCGCCGGATGCTGAGGTGGTTGCCAAGGCTGTGCAGGGCATTAACTATCGATACGTTGAGCAGGATCCGCACAGCCGACGAGTGCGTTACAGTCGGCCTGAGGTGTATGTCGCCCTCGGCGGTATCGCCAAAGGCTATGCGGTTGATCGAGGCATTGCGCTCCTGCAGCAGGCCGGGGTTGCCCATGCCAGCGTCTCTGCCGGTGGTGACAGCCGCATTGTTGGCGACCGGCTCGGTCAACCCTGGAGCGTGGGCATTCAGCATCCGCGTGCGCAGGACAAAATGTCTGCCGTGTTACCCCTGGTAGACACTGCAGTGTCCACATCTGGCGACTACGAACGCTACTTTGAAGAGGAGGGTGTGCGCTATCATCATATCCTCGACCCCAACACGGGTCGCTCTGCGACGGGCGCCTGGAGTGTCACCATTCTCGGCCCTGATGCGACCTTTACCGATGCGTTGTCCACCAGTGTTTTTGTGCTGGGTCCAAAGCGCGGTTTGGCGCTTATAGATAGATTGCCCGGCATTGACGCCATCATCATCGATCCCCAGGGACAGCTGCTGTTCTCCGCGGATCTTATGGAACTGTCTCCCGAGTAGAGTCGCTTTTCACCATCAGTTTTGATGGTGTTCTCATTTGACTGACCTTATCCCCTGTCGCGTCCGCGGCACATTGCAAACTGTGACTCAGGCCTCTTTCTGGATTCCCATGCACAAGTAACGTGCGGTTATTCCTCGTGAAGTCTGCGACAAGACGTCGCGACGAGGCGTCTGCGACGAGACGTCGCTGAAGAATGAGTTTTTTGGGGGAAGTTCCCAACAGTAGCGGCCGAGATCCGCTGTCGATGTGCGATCACGTGGCGCCTCGAGCAGTCGGCGGGTCTCGGTTACTTAAGAGGAGCAGGCCATGGATTGGCCCGTTTTGATCGCAACTCATGATGAGTTGGGTGAGGTGGCTGGAAGCCACAGGCAGTAGCTGCCGGTAGTTCGAAGAAGAGAAACCGCATGGAAGCGGGCCTGTCAGGATGACAGGGTCAGGTTAAAAACCTGATGGTTGGCTGGGTTGCGCATTACAGGACGCAGATTCAACAACCTCTCTGGAAAATCTTCGACGGCGATACTGCAATTTGTACGTGAAACAACATCTGCGGGTCATGTCCTGCAACAGTTTGCAACTTAAGGTCGGGAGGAACGATGACCAACAGGAAAACCACATTGAGCGGTTTCATTTCAACAGTCGCCAAACAAGCTGGCCAACTGTCTGCCGTAGCAGGCGTGTTCCTGATTGGCACAGGGTTGTTCAGTAGCCACGCTCTGGCTGCAAACGTTCCGATTTCTGAAGACGCGCCCGATTTCACATTGAAAACGCTGGAAGGCTCAAATTTACGTCTTGAAGAGCACCGCGGTGAAGT
>CBDUMB010000225.1:0-5911 GCA_965368205.1 uncultured Pseudomonadaceae bacterium
ACGACTGGGTGTTTACCCGTCCGCAACCCGCACCAGTGAACAGCAGAAAGTAGCACCACCCGAACCAGCAGCGCGAAGCAACAAGCTCAACAAGGAAAACCAATGTCTGAAGGCAATTTATCCACCGATGTACAAACCCAGATTGAGGCTGCAGCCTTCCGGCGCCTGCTTGCCCATCTGGACGAGCGTAAAGATGTGCAGAACATCGACCTGATGATTCTGGCAGGCTTCTGCCGCAACTGTCTGTCCAAATGGTACAAAACAGCGGCGGACGAACTGCAGGCAGACATCGACCTCGATACCGCCCGTGAAAAAGTGTACGGCATGACGTACGACGAGTGGAAAAACACTTATCAGAAGGAAGCAACCCCGGAACAGCTGGCGGCCATGGAAGCGGCTGCGAAACACTGACGTGAGCAAGACAAACACCAAGGTCGGTGAGCCTGAATTAACCGGTCCAGCCAAATACTGGCGCGAATGGCGCGGCTTTGTGCTGTTTATTGTCATCATGCTGGTATTCCGTTCCGCCATCGCGGACTGGAATCAGGTGCCCACAGGCTCAATGATTCCAACCATTCTCGAGGGTGACCGCATCGTTGTGGACAAACTGGCTTACGACCTGCGCGTGCCATTCACCCTGGTTCGCATTGCCCAGTGGGGGGATCCCCAGCGTTCAGATATTGTCACATTCGAATCGCCGAAAGACGGTAAACTACTGGTCAAACGCGTGATCGGCATCCCGGGTGACGTGGTCACCATGTACAACAACCGCCTGACCATCAATGGCGAGATCGGCAAGTACGAAACGGTTGATCTGAGCGCCCTGCCAGATCCAGTTGCAGCGGCCATCGACAACATTGAGGTGAGCCAGGAAAATCTGCTCGGCAACAGCCACATGGTGATGACATATCGGCTGCGGCACCCACAGATCCGCAGTTCATTTGGGCCGGTTACCGTGCCTGAAGGCCACTATCTGATGTTGGGAGACAACCGGGATAACAGCCAGGACTTCAGAGTGATCGGTTTTGTTAAACGCGAAGTTATTCTGGGCAAAGCTGGCGCAATAGCATTTTCGTTAGATTACGAAAATTACTACCTGCCCCGCTCGGACCGCTTTTTCCAGGAATTGATCTGATCCCTGTCTGTCGGTGGTCGAAAGCAGCATTCAGCCACCGCGGCGGAACAACCATCGAACACCCAGCACCAGCACCGCACCTAACAGGCCAGCAACCACCAGCAAACCGACAAACAGGGCGCTGGTGGCGAGAAACTCGTAGATGACCGCTCGTTCGATACCGTATTGGTCACCCAGCCAGATGATCGCAAAAACGGCGGCAATGGTACCCAGCGCAATGGTGCGAGTGAGTCGCAGCCATCCTGCACGTCGCGCTGAAGAGCGCTCAATGGCTGAAGGTTTTTGTCGTGGCGATGGCTTTCTCAAAAGTAAATCCCGTCGTTTTCACCTGCAACAGGCAATCGGACGGCACATTAACAGGCATTCGATTATGATCCCAACTCAAAAAGAGGTTTAGATTTCTATGTACAGCCCTGCTGAAACGCAATTTGGTCTGGCGGTGCCCAGTGAACTGTGGACGCTGCCAATCGCTGAAAAACAGGCCCTCGCCAACCGCATTCACACCAGCGGCTATGACCATGTATTTATGGCTGATCACGTTTCTTTCCGCAACGGTTCAGGCACTGATGGCTTTGTCGAAGTGGCTGGCTTGTCGCAATTGCACGACCAACTTGGTGTGATGATCAGCATTTATCTCCTGCCCCTGCGCCACCCGTTACCGGTGGCACGCGCGCTGGCCACCATGGCTAAGCTGGCGCCAGGTCGAATGACCTTCGGGGTTGGCGTCGGCGGTGAAGACCGCCATGAAATAGAGATCTGTGGGGTTGACCCGCGCACCCGCGGCAAACGTACCAACGAATCTCTTGAGATTATTCGCCGCCTGTTAGCGGGCGAAGTAGTGGATTATCAGGGTGATCACTTTGATATTGAACAGGCGACCATACGCCCACAACCCAAACATCCCATCCCCGTCATCATTGGCGGACGTTCAGATGCCGCCTTACGTCGGACGGCAAAGTATGGCGATGGCTGGATTGGTGTCTGGTGTTCAGAGCGTCGCTACGCCGAAGCTGTGGACCTTATTCAAAGCGAGGCTGACGCCTGCGGTCGTGGTGACACCCCATGGCTGCACGGCTATCAGCCCTGGGTAGGCGTAGATAACAACCCGAAAACTGCCCAGCAGGCGGTAAAGACACAGATGGAAGCCTTTTACAAAGTGCCTTTCGAAAAATTCGAACGTTACACTCCAGCCGGTACACCGGCAGACGTTGCGGCACAACTGGCAGGCTACAGTGCTGCCGGTGCAAGAATGTTTAATCTGAAAATCTGCTGCGAACACCCGTCAGAGGAAGTGCACTACGCGGGCGAAGTACAGCGTGAGCTGATGAAGCTGATTGCTTGATGAAATACCTGACGCTTGTCTGCACCTGCAGCGCCCTGCTGTTCTCCTGCAGCGGCAGCCAGGCGGGAAACCCTCACACAAACGACAACAATGCCACCCGGCATGACGACCCCTACTACGACGCGGTGTTATTTAACGGTACCGTGTACGACGGCAGTGGCGGCAACCCAATTGTCGCTGACGTGGGCATCCGTGGCGACAAAATCGACTTCATCGGCAAAATATCAGCAGCACAGACCGATCTGCCTATTGATGCCACCAACCTTGCGGTCGCGCCCGGTTTCATCAACATGCTGAGCTGGGCCACCGAATCCCTCCTGGTTGACGGCGCCAGTCAGAGCAATATACGTCAGGGTGTCACCCTCGAAGTTTTTGGTGAAGGCAGCTCCATGGGTCCCCTGACGCCCCGGATGCGCGCGCTGATGCTGGAGCGCCAGGGAGAGATTCAATTTGATATTCCGTGGACCACACTGGGTGAATACCTGGCTCATCTTGAACACAAAGGCATCGCACCCAATGTGGCGTCTTTTGTGGGGGCAACCACAGTACGGGTACACGAACTGGGTTTTGCAAATCGCGCACCGAATCCCGCCGAGCTCAAAGCAATGCAGGCTCTGGTCGCCCAGGCAATGCGCGAGGGCGCACTGGGCGTCGGCTCATCGCTGATCTACGCGCCTGCATTTTATGCACAAACCGACGAACTCATCGCGCTGATGCAAACCGCAGCTCAATTTAACGGACGCTATATTTCCCATCTGCGCAGCGAAGGCAACCGCCTGCTCGAATCCATTGAAGAGCTGATCACAATTGCACAACACAGCGGCGCCGGTGCTGAAATCTACCATCTGAAAATAAGCGGCCGACAGAACTGGCCAAAGTTTGCAGCCGCCGTCGACTTAATCGAAACGGCACGCGCCTCAGGCCTGGACATTACAGCCAATATGTACACCTATACAGCGGGCTCAACCGGTCTGGACGCGGCCATGCCACCCTGGGTGCAGGAAGGTGGATATGAGGCGTGGGTCAAGCGCCTCAAACAACCTGACATACGCGCTGAGGTTGTCAGGCAGATGACCAGCCCTACTGATGAGTGGGAAAATTTATTGCGCGCTGCAGGCCCGGAAAACACGCTGCTGGTGGGGTTTTCCAACCCTGAACTGAGACATTACACCGGCAAAACGCTGGCCAACATCGCCGCACAACGAAAAATGTCTGCCGCGCAAACCGCCATAGATCTGGTGATTGAAGACGGCTCGCGTGTGCAGGTGGTGTACTTTCTGATGTCCCCGGAAAACGTTGCCAGAACCCTGCAACTGCCCTGGGTCAGCTTTGGTTCGGATGCTGCCTCCATGGCAGCAGAAGGCGTTTTCCTCGCCCGCAGCACACATCCGCGCGCTTATGGAAACTTCGCCCGGGTGTTAGGAAAATATGTACGCGAGGAAAAGCTGGTGTCTTTATCTGAAGCCATCCGCAAGTTGACCAGACTACCCGCAGAGAACCTCCGCCTGGTTAAGCGCGGTCAGCTCAAGCCAGGCTTTTTCGCCGATATAGCCGTATTCAACCCGGAACTGGTGCGCGATCGAGCAACCTATGACAAGCCACACCAGTACAGCGAAGGCATGGTGCATGTTTTTGTTAACGGCACCCGGGCATTGGCCGATGGTGAGCCAACCGGCCGTTTACCCGGCCGCGTCGTGCGGGGTCCTGGCTGGACCGGCTGGTCCGAGCCCGAAGTGCTGCAGTAAGCATGTGCACCTGAGCAGGCGCGCAGATGCCTGCCTAGCTGTCTTCTGTATCAACCGCAAAGGGCTCGATGAAGCGTATGTTGTTCTTGGCTAAACCCTGCTCAACGATAGACAGACCACCACTTTTCACCATCCATTCGAGGCGATGATCGCGATACTCGCGCTTGAACAGACCCGCCTCTAACGCCTGATGCACCTGTTCAAGACTGACAGCCGGGCTATCAAAGGCAACGGCAGCAGCTGCCTGATTACACTGCTGCACACTCTCTCGCTGGTTGGCGCGCTCCAGCCACTGACCCAGACGGGAAGATTTTTCAGGCGCCAGGTCAAAGCCGACTGACCCATTCACATAAGGAACAACACTGAGATCACCCCAGCCAAAGTGTTCTCCATTGAACCAGGTGGCATCTCCCAGCTCCTGTTCCAACCAGGCGAACCAGCGGTGAGTCTGATCGGCGGCATTAGCCATCATGGTGTCTGCCAGTTCGCCTGTCGCGCGGCGAAAATTGGTGATCTCTGACAATCCCCAGTTGATCGCCTCAAAATGGGTATCCATGACATCCTCCAGCATCCGCATGCGGGCACGTTGTGCAGGGTCGGTTGGCAGCAGGCTGGGCTCAGGCCAGCGATCTTCTATATATTCGAGAATAATGGTGGAATCGAACACGGTGACGTCGCCATCAACCAGTGCCGGCACCTCACCACGTGGACTGGCAGCCGAAAACTCACCGACGGTGTTCCCCGAGCCAATGGCATCGGGCATGATGGCCTGGAAGTCTATGCCCTTTTCTAACAGCGCAATTTTCACCTTCTGCCCGTACGGGGATAACGGGTGGTCGTACACAATGACCATGCAATACTCCTAGTTACAGATGTATTTAGGGTACACTCCGCGGCCCCGTTCGCAAATCACCTGCTGACTTGACCGAAGCTACACCAACATCACCGGATTTTGACCCAAACACCTATCGCTATGCGCGGGTAATTCTGCTGACGGCTCTGGTGGGTATGGGTTTTGGGATGACCGTGCTGTTTGCCGTTCTGGCGCCACTGGGACGAGAGGTTGGCTTCACTGAGCTCGAAATCTCCAGCATCATTGCAGCGTCTTCTCTGACAGTTTTTCTGGCCAGTCCGCGCTGGGGCCGACTCAGCGATCGCTGGGGACGTAAAAAAGTCCTGTTGGTTGGTTTGTTTGGCTACGTCGCCGGGACGCTGCTGTTTGCCAGCGTATTCCACATTACCCTTGTCGGCGTTCTTCTGCCGGTGGTCGGCTACTACGCTCTGATGATCTCTCGCATTGCGCACGCCTCGTTGATGGCTGCCATGATGCCCTCCGCCAGCGCCTATATGGCTGATATTACCGATCTGGCAGGGCGTACCAAAGGCATGGGGGCGGTGGGCGCAGCCACCAATCTCGGCAATATCATTGGCCCAGCTGTGGGCGGCTTGTTAGCAGGTATCACACTCCTGACGCCGTTATGGGTCGCTGCCGGCTTAGCCGCAGTGACCGCCGTGTTTGTGGTGTTTTACCTGCCGGAATCTCCACATGTCAATGTGGCCTCGACCCGCACTACCAAGCGTTTGAAATATACCGACGCGCGCATCATGCCGTTCATTTTTGTTGGCGTATTGATGTTCATGGGCATGGCCATGGTGCAGCAGACTCTGGCATTTCGCTTTCAGGATATC
>CBDUMB010000226.1:0-5903 GCA_965368205.1 uncultured Pseudomonadaceae bacterium
TGTTTGCGATTCGCTCAGGGCTGTTTGTTTTTCGCTCAGGGCTGTTTGTGTTTCGCTCAGGGCTGTTTCTTTCGCAGCCAGCTGGCCCTCAAACTCGGCATTTGCCTGTTCCAGCTGGTGCTGCAACGCCTGCAGGTTCGCCTCCAGCTCTTGATGCTCTTTACGCTGGTTCTGTGCAAGCGCAATGCCTTCGTCTAACTGCTTATTTAAGCTGTTTATCTGCGCATCTTTTTTATCGAGCTGGTTGACGAGCTGAGTTTGTTCGTCGTTTGCAGCCTGCATGGCTGAACGATAGTGCGCCTCTGTTTCGGCAAGCGACGCCTGGGCCTCTTCCAGTTGCGACTGCACAATCTGTGCTGCCTGCAGGGCCTCCTCATCTCGCTGCTGCAATGCCTGTTGGGCATCGTCCAGTAAACCCTGCCGATCCTTCAGCTGGGTTTGCAGCGTTATATTCCGCTGATTGAGTTCTTCAATCTGATTCTGCAGCTGCGCCTGGGTTTCCTGGCTTTGCGCGATGGTCACTTCGGCACTCTTGCCGCGATCCATCAAAAGCTGCATATCTTCGCCGAGAGATTCGATCTGTTTGTTGGCGAACTCTACCGTTTCGCCCAGATTGGCGTTACGTACACGCAATGATTCTGTTTCGCGTTGCAGCTGCTGCATGGCTTGAGCATGGGCTTCTGCAAGCGCTTCTTTCTCCTGGCTCCAGGCCAGGCGCGCCTGCTCTAATTCACTGCTGCTGCGGCTTGCCACAACCACTGAATCGTCTAATGACGCGGTCGCTTCCTGCCACTTGGTGTGCCAGTTCTGCGCATCTTCCCTGGCGCTTTCAAGGTCCAGGTTGGTGGTATGCAGGGTACCGGACAATTGACGATGTTTTTCGCCAAGCTGAGTTACCTTTTCCTGCAGTTCAGAAATCAGCGCGTTACGTGCCTGCAGACGGGCATCAGTGTCTTCGGTGGGGGCGTTTTCGGGAGCGGGGCTGGTCTGTGCGGTGCGCAGCTCTTCGCGGGCTGCAGCCAGCTCTTCAGTGCGTTCGCGTAAGGCCTTGGCAAGTTTCGGCACGCGTTCCTGCCATTTGCTCACTTCGGCGCGTAAAGCATCCAAATCTATGGTCGAGCCATCTTCTTCGGCAGATATGTTAGCGGGCCCGTCGATTTGCATAAGTGTGTGTGTCCATTCACAACTGTCACGGCGAAGCGCCAAACTACCCGATTAGGATGCGTTCTTGAATCAAGCGGTCGAGCTTTTGCGACTTGTATCACGCTGCGCTGGACAGAACCCTAACAAAGCGTGACCTTAAGCGGAATACGGTATGCTGCGCACTTCAGATCAGGACCAGGTAAACATGGCAAGAAAAATTCCCGTAGCGCAAGGTGGCCGCTTGGTTTTCGAACAGCACAGCTCCCGCATTCTCGCTGACAACCCTCTCAATGATCCGTCAACGCGGGTATTACCCATCTACATACCCGCAGCCTACGACGAACCACGCTACAAAAACCGACGTTTTCCAGTGCTTTTCGACCTGGTGGGCTACACCGGTTCTGGTCCTTCACACGTTGGCTGGCGCAGTTTTGACGAGAATGTGCCCGAACGACTTGATCGCCTCATCAGCGCAAAGAAGATGCCACCCTGTATTGTTGTTTTTCCGGACTGCTTCACCGCCCTGGGCGGCAATCAGTACATCAACTCAAGTGCTATTGGGCGCTACGCTGACTATCTGACCAGAGAGCTGATTCCGTTTGTAGACCAGAATCTACGCACCCTGGGCAGCCGTGAACATCGTGCCTGCTTTGGCAAATCTTCGGGCGGTTATGGCGCTATTGTGCACGGGATGAAGTATGCAAAGTACTGGGGGGCGGTAGGCAATCACTCGGGTGATGCTTATTTCGACTTCGTCTATAAAGCCGAATGGCCTCAGGTATTGACCAGCCTGCAACGCTTTGTTGAACCGGCCATGAAAGAGGGTGCACGCAGGCGCATCGTGCGCCAAAGCAAACCCGGCATTGACGATGGTCGAATACAACGCTTCTTGGAACATTGCTGGTCCAATGAAAAGCCAAGTGGTGGCGACATTACTACGCTGATGATGGTCTGCATGGCCGCCACCTATGATCCAGACCCAAAAGTCGCAGGCGGCTTTCGCCTGCCATTTGATATGAACACGGGTGAATTACTACCCAAGCGCTGGGAAAAGTGGCTGAAACACGATCCCATACACATGGTTGCGCAGCACAAAGATAATCTTAAAACCCTTCGCGGCATCTACATCGACTGTGGCTGGCGAGACCAGTACCACATCCACTTTGGCGCTCGCCTGCTATCTGACCAGCTGCACAAGTACCACATCACCCACAGGTACGAAGAGTTCAACGATAACCACAGCGGCGTCGATTACCGCATGGATGTCAGCCTGCCTTACCTGGCCAAGCGTATCGCCTAACTCAACACCGCCTTTAACATGTCATCCAACGGGGTCAGGTGGCTCAACCCGAGCGCCTGGCAGGCGGCTTCGGGATCAACCTGATCATCGTGGTCCAGCACTTCGAGCATCGCCTTTGTCACCGGCGGGTTGGCCATAAACGTCTCAAACAACCCGGCCATGCCCAGACCTATGCCCAACGGCAGTGAAATCACTTTTCCACCGCCACCCACAATGGCTGCTGCGCGCTCGGTTAACGCACGTCGACTCAGCGCTTCCGGGCCGGCCAGATTCAGGTCTCCATTGATTTCTTTTACACCCGCAGCAATAACGGCTTGCACCACATCTCCGGCATATATCGGTTGCTCAATGCTGTCTGCTCGGAAGGTAATGCTGCGACCAGCCTGGGCCCGTTTACGCAACGCAAAACTTGCGTAGTCTCCTTCACCAAGCACCATAGGCACCCGCAATACACAGGTCGCAAGGTCGTGGTTGAGGCAAAGCTGTTCAGCTCGACCTTTAGAGGCGAGGCAAGCATTACTTGAGTGTGGCGTCGAGCCAACAATCGACAGATAAGTGAGATGTTTAACCGTCGAGTGAGCCAAAGCCTGCAGCAGCGCGCTGGTGCTGGCTTCATGGGCATCAAAATAGCTGGCCATCTTGGTTTCTTTGAGAATCCCCACCAGATGCACTGCTTTATCGCAGCCTTGAGCAACTTCAGTTAACGCCGCCACGTCGTCGTAGTTAAGCACTTTTACTTCGAGCCGGGAGATCTGCTCGGCACTCAGCGCCAGAGATTCGATTTCATGCTGAGCACGGGCACTGCGAACCACTGCAACTATCGCATTTTCATCATCTTTCAGTATTTCACTGATCAAACGCTTGCCCAGGTTGCCGTTTGCACCCGTAATAAGCCAGGTTTGCCGCTTCTGCGCTGATTCCATATACATTCCAATAAAGAAGATTACATCGATTTGATTTCTTTTCGACGCTCATGCAGTAGCATAAGCAACCTAATAACAATATCTTGGGGGCGAAGTGATACGCAACGCGGTTATCGCGCTTTTTAGCCTGTTTATTTTCAGCGGATGTTCTGGACCGATGGGACCCATTGCTGGAGGAGAGCTTGAAGGTGCACCCATTGACTGGCCCAGCGACTGGACCTACACCAATGATATCGAAAACGTATTACTGGAAACCAACCCCATTGACCCTTATTCGGTGACGATCTGGATCGTTGTCGCTGATGGCGTGCCGTACATCGCAGCCGGTGATGGTGAGTCTCGCTGGGCGCGCAATATAATGGAAAATCCAGACGTCATCCTGAGTGTTGACGGCAAGCTCATTCGGGCAAAAGCATCCCAGGTTATCGTCGAAGAAGAAATTTTCCGCGTTGCTGCCCAATACGTAGAAAAATACGAAATGGAGCAGGAAGATTTTGCTGACGAAGACGATGGTGTTCTGTTCCGCTTAAGCCCTCGCTGACAACTCATGTTTCGATGGCTAACGTGGGCAAATTTGTTAACCGGCTTACGCTTAGCCAGCCTTCCTGTAATCGCCTACGCGCTGGTCAACAAACTCTGGCTGCCTGCAGCTATGCTTTTTGCGTTGGCGGTCATCACTGATGTGTACGACGGCAAAATCGCCCGCAAACTGGCACAGACCAGCCCCTTAGGTGGGTTGTTTGATCACGGCACTGACGCTTTGTTTGTCAGCATCTGCTGTGGCTGTTTGAGCATGCTTGGTCTTATCAACCCTTATCTGCCATGGCTTATTGGCCTGGCGTTTATCCAGTATATGCTCGACTCGAAGGCCCTCGCCGGCGTTGCGCTACGCATGAGTTTCATTGGCCGCAACAATGGCATCGCTTACTATGTGCTGGTGGGCGTTGTCATCGGCGCACAGGTACTCAACTGGGGGTGGTTGCTTACCACAGCCGCATACTTCGCCTGGCTGCTCGCTTTTACCACTTTGTTATCCATGGCAGATCGCGCCTTCTCACTCGTGAAGCAGCGCTAGCTATCGTCTGACTCAAGCTTGTGTGCCTTGAGTTCAACCTTGTTGCCTTCTGGGTCTATAAAATAAACCGATGGTCCAAATCCCTGAGCACCGTAAATACGCCCGGCAACCTCACCCTCTACACCCATTTCCTCCAGCGCCGCCAGAATCGCTATTTCATCGTAGGGCGTAATGCGCACACAAAAGTGGTCCATATTGGCCCCTACCGAATCCGGCGCGCGGATGATATCCAACAGACTGTGGCCCATGCGAAGCTGCCAGAGAAAATCGCCCACCGTTCGTTCAACCGACACGCCAAACAGCCGACAGTAAAAATCTACCAGCTGTTCGGCGTGCCTGGCACGCAGCACGACATGATCGAGGCCAACAACTTCAAACACTTTGTTGCCCATATCTGCCTGCTTCAGCCGGCGATCTGGTAAGCAAGACTCTTGAATTCATGACTGAACGGGTGCCAGAAGCCAGGCATTCGCTGTGTTGAGCACATGCCGGTAATTCCGGCCTCAGGCGCCATCCACGAATGCGTGCCTGCCATACCACCCCAGTGGTACTCATTTTTTGCACCTGCGGGTTCACCCGGTTGCAGGGTTTCATGCAGCGCAAAACCAAGACCAAATGTGGTGCCCGGCATATCCCACATCGGGAATGAAACGCCCACACCAGGAGCCAGCTGGTTGGTGCGCATCAGTTGTAGCGTCTGCGGCTGCAACAGTTGTACACCCTGCCAATTGCCATTATTCACAATGGCACGAATAAACGTCATGTAATCGCCCATGGTGGACACCAGACCACCACCCCCGCTGAGCAGTTTACGCGGGCTGTTGTATGAACCTGAAACAGGGTCATCAACCTTTACCATGCCGGGCTTCATGGGATCCAACAGATCTGTTGGGGCATACATGGTAATAAAGCGATCTGCTTTTTCTGGCGGCACCCAGAAGTCTGTATCACTCATGCCTAACGGGTTGAATATTCGGCTCTTGAGAAACTCATCAAAGCGCTGGCCACTGAGCACTTCAATCAGACGCGCACATACATCCGTTGCCACTGAATAACGCCAGCTGGTGCCGGGTTGATAAGCTAACGGCAATGACGCTGCGCGGCTGCAGAATTCTTCCAGGTCGACACTGAAGTCGCCCAGCACATTCAACTTTCCGGCGTACGCCTGATCAACAATGGATTCCGGTTCAATAAACCCGTAGCTTAAGCCCGCGCTGTGGCTGAGGATGTGTTTGATTAAAATCGGCTGGCTGGCCGCTTCTACGTCATCAGCGGATTTTGCATCCGGGCGCAACACCTTAGGGTCCGCAAACTCCGGCATATAACGGGACAATTCGTCGTCCAGGGCAAATTTGCCCTCTTCGAACAGCATCATCAAAGCAACCGAAGTAACGATCTTGGTATTGGAATACATCCGATAAATAGCATCTTCGGTCAAGGGCGCACCACTGTCCTTGTCCAT
>CBDUMB010000227.1:0-5873 GCA_965368205.1 uncultured Pseudomonadaceae bacterium
GAGAATGATGCTCATGACCGCCACCAGGAAAACATCTTCACTCAATAGAACCGGCTGCAGTATGCTGGATACCCCTACCATTTCAGCTCCCTCGGCATAAGCAGACAGATCGATACCGTCAGCGATACTCCAGAAAATCAGCAGGCTGATACCCGTACCCAGCACTACACCGACAGTCATCAGGATGATGGATTCAAGTACCACCTGCACCAGCACCGTTGAGTTCTGCATACCCAGCGCACGCATCATGCCCAGTTCTTTGACCCGCTCCATCACTGCAGCGATCAGAGAGTTAACCAACCCGAAGGTCAGAGCACCCATCATCAGAAAAAACCAGATAAACAGCGAAGCATCTGCAAATTTGAACATCTCAGCCACTTGAGGATCTAACTCCTGCCAGTCTTTCACCTCCAGACCGGGAAACGCCTGACGCAGCGCGGATTTTGCCGCTACGCGCTGCTCTTCCCGATCAACACGCACCGAAAGCTCGGTAACCGCCTGAGTTTCCAGCAGCGTCTGCAACGAATTCAAACCGACAAAAACATAGTTTTTCTCAAGCCCTGTGCCGTCAGCATCGTAGGTGCCCGCAATGCGATAACCACGCTCTCTGTTGAGGCCATCAGCCCCTTGTGCGATCAATACCAGCCGGCGCCCTACCGTCGTCTGTAACTGGCGCGCCAGTTCTTTGCCAACCAACACACGGCCATCTTCCGCATCTTGCAGGTATTCACCTTCAATCTGCGCAGCCCCTATAAAAGAAATGGATTCTTTAGCAGGGTCCACGCCAACCAGTTCGATGCCGCGAGTTTCCCGCTCACTCATAATCACGGCCGGTATGCGTAATCGATCAGCCCAGCCGACAACCATACCTTCGGGCAGCTGCGGCAGTTGCTCAGACGTCAGCTTAAAGCTGTGTGCAATATTGGGATCATCCGCAGAGCCTTCAGCCATCACTTTGACATGGCCGGTGAGGTTATTGATGGCGGATTCCAACATGTCGTACTGATACCCCCGCAACAGAGTATTTGACGCATTGACGCCGGCCACAGCCACGGCAATAGCAACCAGCAGCATCGCGTTACGCCGCTTGTTACGAAACAGATTTCGAATACTGAGTTGAAAGAGGAGTTTCATACCGTTTAGCTGCCTACTCCGCCCGCAGCGCTTCAACCGGCTTAAGCCGCCGTACGCGAAGTGTCACAAGAAACGCTGCCAACTGCGTACCCACCAGCAGTACAAGTGGCGCCAGCGACATGGCATACAGCGAAATCGCCGGATACAAACGGCTGGGCATATAGTACTGCTCTGCCATTTCTTCCATCATGCCTAACGGAATCCCTTGGACAGCAGCCCAGCCCACCAGCACATTTGATAACAACAGACCTATGGCGGTACCCACCAGCCACATCATCAACGCCTCGGCCTGTACCTGGCGCATGATGATCCCCGGCCGAGCGCCCAGCGCCAGCAACATGCCAAATTCCCGTGTGCGTTCAAAAATGATCATGATGAACGTGTTCACAACAGAGAACGTCACCAGGATAAGGATGCTGCCGTAAAACAGCACGGCACTGATCCGGTCGAGCTCAATGCCCTGCACCACCTCTGGCAACAGTTGCTGCCAGGTCCGCAGCTCAACATTCTCGGGCAGGCCTCTGCGTAGTCTTTCCAGATTAGGCGCCAGCTCGTCGATGTCATCAAACCCCAGCACCAGCGCATGCACTTCATCGCCTAAACCAAAGCCGTTCTGCACGCTTGCCAGGTGCGTGAACACAAGGCTGCGATCCAGTTCTGGTCGTCCGGAGGCGTAGAGACCGGCAACGCTCAGCGCAAGAGCGCCAATACCCCCTTCTTTGCCGGTACCCAGCAGAACCAGTTCGTCACCCAGTTGGGCGCCCAGATTGCGGGCCAGCGCTTCACCGATAAGCACTTCATTTTCATCCACGGGTAAACGCCCCTGAGTGACCCGTTCATAAAAGCTGACCAGTTTCTGCTCGACCTCGAAGTCGACGCCCACCACCGCAGCACCGAAGGAGCGTTGCTCAACAGATGCCAGCGCATACACCTGCGCTCTTGGTGCTACATGCAGACCGGGGATTTGTGTAAGGGAGCGAAGCAATTCAGAGGCAGGCGCTACAGTTTGTTCCAGCTTGCCCTCCTCTTCGTACAGGACATGGTTGATCTGCGCCTGACCCACGTAAAACCCCGTCGCGGAAGACACCATGGCATCGTAGGACCCCTGCTGCAGCGACATGCTTAACGTGACCAACAAGCTGGCGAACGCAATACCACCTGCCGTTAACCAGGTACGACGTGGATTACGCCACAGATTCCGCCACGCCAGGCGCCAGGTTAAACCTGTGTCACCTGCTGACGGACTCTTCGGCGCCGGGAGGGATAACGCTTGCGTCAACGTGTCTGTCCAGACTGCAGCGCAAAAACTGTGAACATGCGATCTTCCAGGGGCAGATCAAAGTCGATGTCCTCATATCGCACTTCGGTATACGTATCGGGCTCTTCAAGGTTATTCATGCGCATGGCGGTTGCCATGGTGCGACCACCCAACTCACCAATTTCGAGGCTGGTCAGGCGTTTAACCGGCAGCATGCTCTGATCAAAATAAGTGACTTCGAGCATGATGGCATCTTCACGAATGACCATGCGCTCCTTACCCCAGACCACGGGCGCATCTTCTTTCGGAATGGCATCGATGGTAAACACGCGTTGCTGCGCCCCGCTGGCATCAGCCTCACTGAGGGTCACGTCCTCCAGCAAAAGATCATAATGGCGCAGGTATTTATCGCTGCGCGACAGATCGTTGTATGAGAAATCTGAACCTGCCCAGCTCTGGGACATCATTGAGCTTGGCAGTCGAATATTACGGTTGAGTTTAGGGTTATAGGTCCACATTTTGTCACCCTGCTTTAACAGAGCGTTACCCGCATCTTTGGCCGGCGCGGTGAACCTGATCAACGAGTCTTCCCGACCGCGGGTCCAGGCCACAAGACTGGAGGTACGCTGCCAGCTTGGGCGGGAAATGGTCATCGACATTTGTGAATGTGAGGACGTACTGCGGGTCAGGTCCAGCGCCTTTTCTACCAGGGCGTAAGGGTCAAATGAGACCTCTTGTTCCTGCTCCTGTACCGCCCCTTGTGCCCGCACAACAGGCGGGCCGGAGACAGCGGTAAGCAGCAGAACACTCAGTGCGGCGCAGATGCTGGGGCGCATAACGATGCCCTTGAACTTGATTACAATAAATATATACTCAGTCTAAATATTGATCAAGTCAACATATTCGCGAGCTACTTAGTGTCACTCCGCCAACAGAAAAAAAACCAGGCACGGGAAAAGATTGTTGCACAAGCCGACCAACTGTTTCGCAACCAGGGTATCGCTGCCACAACCACCCGCCAGATAGCTGAAGCCGCAGACATCAGCTACCAGACGCTGTACAACTACTTTCCCTCAAAGGCGCACATTGTGCATGCAATTATTGCCGCGGAAGTCGGTCTGTGGGGAACCGCCGTAGACGGCGTTATCAAGAGATATGACGGCAACCTGCAGCAAACCCTGGCGGACATCACCCAGCTGGGGTTCGATCAATTCAACGACGAAAATATGGAACTGTGGCGCCAGGTCAGTGTGGCGTTGTTCAGTCAGAGTTTAGACGAGACTCAGCTCACCTCCTTGAATCAGGTTGCCCACGAACGCTACCACGCGCTGCTCCTGATGGCTCAAGGCATGGGACATCTTGATACACAAGTCGATTTGCACCTGCTGGCACACACACTGTACTGCCTTACGGAATACGCTTTTCTATTGTTTTTCCTGGATCACAACCAGGACAAAGCAGCCGCGATGAGTACCTTGCGGGAACAGATAAACTTAGTGATAGGGCCCTACCAGCGCTGAGCAGATCAGAATCGCCGTGTCAGGCTCAAGCCCGCTTCGGAAACGCTGATCAGGTTCGCAGCCCCTTGCCAGACCAGTCTCAAGCCGCTGTCCTGCCCGCTCTGTTGATCCCGATACCAACGATCCGTTAAAGCTGCTTGCGGTATATTGCGGAGCCCGGTTACGGCGCTAAACCTTTGGCCAGTGGACCCGTTATATTGCTCGGTATCCACAGCGCTTAGAATACGTTGGCGTTCATCGGCGGATAAGGTATTCCAGGTAGAACTTTCGTCTGCCAGAACGATGCCTGGCAGGCTGCAGAAGATCGCAACACTCAGCAGACACGCTGTTCGAACGGCTTGATGCAGGCTCATGGGCAATACCCAGACATTCGCTCACATGGAAAACAACGCAGGTCCTTGTAGTCAGAGTGAGCCGATAATCAAATGCCTCATCATGAGGCGATACCTGAACTGCCCTTGCGTGAGCTTACTGTAGCGGCGTCAACCTGCCGCTGTTGTGACGTTGGTCACAGCAACGATTTCTTTACAAACCTTGCCAAATGCATCGCCAAACCCTATGTTGCCGCGTCCAAAAAAACATCGCGAGCATCTACATGTCACTACGTTGGGGCATCCTGGCCACAGGTACCATTGGCAAAACCTATGCAAAAGCACTCATCGATTCCACAACCAATACGCTGGTAGCGGTGGGCAGCCGCTCTGCGGCGGGGGCACAGGCATTTGCTGAGACATTTCCTGACCTCGCGCTGACTTGTCATGACAGCTACACCGGCCTGATCAACGACCCACAGGTCGATGCAATCTACATTTCCACCCCGCATACGGAACATGCCGCGTGGGCAATGCGCGCGATGCAGGCTGGTAAACACGTGCTCTGTGAGAAACCCATGGGCCTGAACCATGCTGAAAGTATGGCCATGGTGACTTGTGCAGCCAGACACAACGTTTTCCTGATGGAAGCCTTCATGTACCGCCTGCATCCGCAGATGACAACTATTGTCGATCTCATTCAAAGTGGCGAGATTGGCGAGGTCAGACATATTGAGGCACAGTTTGGCTACCACGCAGCATTTGACGCCGACTCGCGATTGTTTGCCAACCATCTGGCAGGCGGTGGGATCATGGATGTCGGTTGTTATCCAATGTCATTCGCACGGGCAATCGCGGGCGGCGAGCCGATCGAAATCGCCGCGCACGGTCAGCTTGGAGCCACCGGCATCGATGAGTGGTCCACCGCTCTGCTCAAGTTTGACAATGGCCTTGCCGCCCAGATATCAACTGCCGTGTCATTGAACCTGACCAACGCAGCCACCGTCTATGGCAGCAAAGGCAGTATTCATATTCCCAACCCCTGGCTGCCGCTGGATGACAAGCAGAACTGGTCATTCAGCATAAAGCGCGGTTCAGACACCGAGGTTATCAGTGGCCACAGCGAGGGCCTGTATACAATAGAGGCTGATCATGTGGCGCAACACATCGCTGCAGGCAACACACAGTCTGACATTCTGAGCTGGCAGGAGTCTCTGAACAACGCGCTGGCTCTGGATCAATGGCGCAAGGCCATCGGCCTGAGCTACGCAATAGAGCAACCCGGCAGTCACCGCGGACCACTGCTCGGCACGCTGTCAGAACCGGATAACAGAATCTCTCACGGCAGTGTCGCCAACCTGGGTAAATCCGTTGCTCGACTTGTTATGGGCTGCGACAACCAGCCTTCCATGAGCCATGCCAGCGTGATGTGGGACGACTACTTTGAAGCCGGCGGCAACTGTTTTGATACCGCTTACATCTATGGTGGTGGCAGCATGGAATCATTGCTGGGGCATTGGCACACCGCACGCGGCATTCGCGAAGACATTGTGATTATCGGCAAAGGTGCACACACGCCGGACAACTTTCCACACTTCATCAGCAAAGAATTAGATATTTCGCTGCAACGCCTGCAATCTGACTATGTCG
>CBDUMB010000228.1:0-5870 GCA_965368205.1 uncultured Pseudomonadaceae bacterium
ATTCGCAGCGTCTACGATTTTGACGGGACGCCAAGTTTGGATATCGCTAGCCTCGCAGATCCGGGTCAGGCAACCGCAGCAGAACGACCAGCCCGATTCTTACGGATCGTGAAATCGGTTTCCTTTCCAGACGACGATATTCTTGATATCGATAACGCCGCATTCGGCCGCTCCCAGGCTCAACTCATGCGGGAGATTATCGGTTATGCGCCGATCGAGCCTGATGGTTCTGTGAAGGTCAAAGTACCCGCCAATATTGCCTTCTGGGTTGACGTCTTGGATGCCCAGGGTCGACGCGTTTCACCGCGTCACAATAACTGGATGCAGGTTCGACCCGGTGAAGAGATGACCTGTAATGGTTGTCACACGCCCACTTCTGAGTTGCCCCACGGTCGGCGCGATGCGGAAGCACCAAGTGCCAACTCGGGCGCGCCCGTCGATGGCTCGCCTTTTCCGAACACAGAACCGGCACTGTTTGCCAACACTGGCGAAACCATGGCGGAGGTCATTACCCGTATCAATGGTATACCCAGTCCGAATGTTGATCTGCGCTACGACGATCTGTGGACAGACCCCAGTGTGCGGGCAAAAGACCTGTCGTTTTCCTATAACTACGCAGATCTGTCGACCACGCCGCCAGTTGACCCCGGTTGTGTCAGCAACTGGAACGCGGGTTGTCGAATAACCATCAACTATATTGATCACATACATCCAATCTGGTCTGTCGATCGACAGATCCTTGATGTGGATGACATCACGGTGCTTGCCGACGACACCTGCACGTCTTGCCATGCTGACGTGGATGCAGCCGGTATGCCGATGGTGCCTGCTGCTCAACTCGATTTAGGTGATGGACCCAGTGCGGATGAGGCGGATCAGCTGAAGAGCTACAGGGAACTGCTGTTTAACGATAATCAGCAGGAAGTAGTTGACGGCGCGTTACAGGACATTCTGGTTCAGGCAACAGATGGGAACGGCAATCTGCTGTTTGAAACTGATGAAGATGGAAATCTGGTTCTCGATATAAACGGTGATCCGATTCCCATCCTGGTGTCGGTTAATCAGGTACCTTCACTGAACGTTGCTGGTGCTTTGTTAAGTCCGCGATTTTTCAGCAGGTTTGCTGCGGGCGGCACCCATGCCGGTCGCTTGACGGATGCAGAACTGAAACTGCTGTCCGAGTGGATAGACATTGGTGGCCAGTACTACAACAACCCGTTTGATGTGCCTCAATAGCATCAACGAGTGCCGCACAAGGATTTTCGGCTGTGAAGACAAGTAGCATAAACATAAAGCGACGCTTAGGTCGGGGACTTCTTACCCTCGGCTTACTGCTTGCCGGTTTTCAGGTAAACGCTTGGACGGTGTTCGAGAAATATCAGCCTAAGGTGCTGGTATCTGATCCCTACCTGGAACTGCGTACCGGTCCCGGCCGTGGATACCCCATTTTTTATGTTGCAGGGCAGGGTGACGAAGTTGTCATGCTGAAGCGTAGAACTGATTGGTTCAAGGTGCGCACACCCCGGGACAAAGAAGGCTGGGTGCACATCTCTGAAATGCAACACACCCTCGATCTGGACGGTGAACAAATCGATTTTGGCGCGCGGGGACTGGATGATTTCAGCAAGCGACGCTGGGAAATGGGTTTTAACGGCGGTGACTTTAACGGTGCCAGTTCCTTAAGCGGCTATCTGGGGTATGCACTGACGCCGAATATTACCGTTCAACTTGAAGGCACTCAGATCCTCGGAGATTTTTCCGATGGTGTGATGGGTACCGCAAATATTCTCATGTACCCGTTTCCAAAGTGGCGTCTGTCACCTTATTTCACTATTGGCACGGGCATAATTAAAACGCAGCCGCAAACCACAATTGTGGCTGCTGAAGATCGCGAAGATGAAATAGTCCATGCCGGGGTCGGGGCAAACCTGTACCTCAGCGATCGCTTCATGCTGCGAATGGAATACAAGCGCCACACGGTGCTGACAAGTCGGGATGACAACGAAGAGATAGATCAATGGAAAGCAGGTTTCAGCATATTTTTCTAATGCCAACATACAGTCGTCTGGCCAGTGGCCGGTTCGCCCTGAAAGCATTTTTGTTAGGGGTTGTGTTCAGTATGTCCGGTTTATCAGCCTACGCGGCAGATCCGGGTGAGCTTGAACTCGAGCCGCTGCTGGTGCGTGAACCGGAACGTCGCGAAGTTGAGGTCGACGACCTCGACAGTGAAGATTTTGAGATCGGCGTATTCAGCGGCGTGATGAATGTTGAAGACTTTGGTTCTGATACGGTGACCGGTATCCGCGCCGCATATCACGTGACTGAAGACTTTTTCGTCGAAGCTGTATACGGAAAAACCACGCTCGGACAAACCAGTTTTGAGTTGCTCAGCGGTGGCGCACCTCTGCTGTCAGATGATGAGCGCGATATGCAGTATTACAACGTTTCTCTGGGCTGGAACATTTTTCCAGGTGAGGCGTTTGTCGGTCGCAGGTGGGCTTTTAAAGGCAGTCTTTACGTTATAGCTGGCGCCGGCAGTACGGAATTTGGTGGAGACGACAGATTTACCATTAATGCCGGGGTGGGATACCGCCTGATTGCAACAGATTGGCTGGCTTTCCATGTTGATGTGCGCGATCACTTTTTCGAGTCAGACCTGCTGGGCAGCATGGAAAACAAACACAACATTGAATTCAGCGGCGGCCTGACGTTCTTCTTCTAGGAGCTGGGAATGACCTTTTTCACGACAAAAAAATCTGCTGGCAAGAAACTGCTGCTGGCTTTTGGTCTGCTGGCCAGTCTTGCTTCCGGTGGTTGCAGCTCATTTGAAGTTAAACCTTGGGTGAGCCCTTTTGAGCGCAATAATCTGGCAGACCCGATTATGAGTTTCAGTCGCGATCCGGTGGCTGCGGCTTATCTGCATCACGTCTATCAGGCGCGTGAAGGTGCGCGTGGGGCCGAAGGTGGCTCTGGTGGTGGCTGTGGCTGTAACTAACATCCTCTTAGGCGAGCATGCCTTAAGAAAGACAGGCTAAAGGAATACGCCGTTGAAAATTTTGCAACCCTCTGCTCTTCGACTGCTGGCACAGACTCTGCTTGGCATGATTCTGCTTGCCGCTTTCGCTGGCGTCAGTGTCGCTGCAGTGCTGCCTGAAGATCGTTCAGACATCATGTATCACGGTTATGAAGGTGGCGGTCTCCAGGTTGATGGTCCATCGGTTCTGGTGCGCAAAGGTTACAAAGACAAAGTCTCCGTCTGGGCAAATTACTACGTTGATATGATCACCAGTGCTTCGATAGACGTTGTCTCAACGGCCAGTGAATACACCGAAGAGCGTAAAGAGAAAAGTCTCGGGCTGGACTACCTGCACGGCAAAACCTTTATGGGTTTGTCGTATACCAATTCCGAAGAGTCTGACTATTCTGCCCACAGTTGGCGTTTTGGTATCAGCCAGGACTTCTTTGGTGACCTGACTACTTTGGGCGTGAGTTACGCACGAGGTGCGGACACTGTGCGTCGCAACGGCGATCTGAATTTTGAAGAGGAGACCGATCGACAGACTTATCGAGTCGACCTCACCCAGGTGAGTACCAAAAACATGCTGATCAGCATGAACTACGAAGGGGTCACGGATGAAGGGTTCCTTAACAACCCCTATCGCCAGGTGCGTTATCTGGATCCTAATGAAGCACGTGGATACGGCTACGAACTGGAAGTCTACCCGCGTACGCGCACAAGTTCAGCCCAGGCGATACGCGCCATGTACTTCCTTCCGTATCGGGCAGCGCTTAAATTTGAGTTCCGCAACTATAGTGATACCTGGGGCATTGACGCCTACAACGTTGAATTGGGTTATGTGCACCCGATCGAACGTTATGGCCTCACGCTCGAATTGAAGTATCGGCACTACCAACAGACTGCGGCAGATTTTTACAGTGATCTGTTTCCACGCTCAAACGCCCAGAATTTCATGGCGCGAGACAAAGAGCTTGCTGCGTTCCAGACTCAGACAATTGGTGGCGGCATCACTTACGAGTTCAATGCTGACTGGCTGCCAGGGTTTAAACGTGGGTCAGTAAACCTGTTTATGGACTACATCGATTTTCAGTACGAAGACTTTCGTGATGTCACTCGCACAGGTCTGGCGCCAGGGACGGAACCCTTTTACGGGTTCGACTCTGTTGTTACGCGCTTCTTCGTCTCTTTCTACTACTAGGAAGGGCGGCGGGTACAATCTAAAAGTGGGGCTGTTTGAGCGGCTCTGCCACAGATAATTCAGCACATATTCTTTTTAAGGCCTCTTAGCGCCAAATTCCCTCGATTACTCGCCTCAAACGATTGGCTTCTAAAGGCCATCTCTTTATAATTTGCGCGGCCTCGCGCCAGGATCTGTTCTATCAGTATCCGCTCAGACGCAAACTGTCGCATTTTGGCCCACCGAGCATATTTTTTAACGGTGTTTGACGTCATTGAGCTATAGCCATTGAGATTCGCAGGATCTTTCGAAATTGCAACTAGACGTGTTTACATATCAGGACGCCCGGTGCTCGGGTCTATGCAGGCAGGTCTTTTCGTCCGTACGTTGGCCCTGGGCAAACGTCGGCCCCAATTTAACTGAGTACGCATGATAAAAATTAAAAAGGGTTTAGATTTACCCATCTCGGGTAAACCTGAGCAGACGATTGGTGAGGCCCGCACGGTACGTCGCGTGGCAATCCTCGGCGATGACTATCCAGGCATGAAGCCGACGATGGCAGTGGCGGAAGGGGATGTTGTCGCCAAGGGTGCACTTCTGTTCAGCTGCAAAAAAACCCAGGGTGTCAATTACACCGCGCCCGCAGCAGGAAAGGTAACCGCGGTTAATCGCGGTGCCAAGCGGGTTCTGTTGTCGGTTGTTATTGAACTGGATCCTAACGGTGAGAGCATAAACTTTGGTGCTCACAGTGCAGAGCAGATTGCTGCCATGCCCCGTGAAGAAGTGAATAAGCAACTTGTTGACAGTGGTCTGTGGACAAGTCTGCGCACACGGCCGTTTGCCAAAGTGCCGGATCCATCCACCACGCCGAAATCTATTTTTGTCACAGCAATGGATTCTAACCCGCTGGCGGCAGATGCATCAGTCATCATCGCTGATTATGCCAACCAGTTTGCCGCAGGCCTGGATGCAATTGCCCGTCTGACTGACGGCCCTGTGCATGTCTGTCACGAGCAGGGCAAATTTCTGCCGACTGGAAATTCAGCCCAGATAACCAATCACGAATTCAGCGGGCCGCATCCCAGCGGTCTGGCTGGCACACATATTCACTTTATTGATCCTGTCAGTGTGAACAAGACTGTCTGGTATCTTAACTATCAGGATGTCATCGCTATTGGTCATCTGTTTTTAACCGGTGAGATCATGAGCGAACGTGTGATTGCCCTGGGCGGCCCCGGAGCGTCTCAACCGCGACTGGTGAAAACCCTTGTTGGCGCTGATCTCGAGGAGTTGAGTGCTGGCGAACTGGTTGATGGAAATCAACGGGTGATCTCCGGGTCCGTGTTGTCTGGACGGACGGCTCAAGGTGCATAAGCTTTTCTGGGTCGCTATCACCTGCAGGTATCTGTGTTGCCGGAAAATAAAGAGCGCAAGCTTTTTGGCTACCTTGCCCCTGGCACACGGCGGCACTCGGTCTACCCGGCGTTTCTGTCTAAGTGGTTGGGCGAGCGCGACGTAGAATTCTCCACGACCACCAACGGCAGCACCCGGGCCATGGTGCCCATTGGTACCTATGACGCCATCATGCCGATGGATATTCTGGCAACTCAGTTGCTGCGCAGCTTGCTGGTCGGTGATATCGAGACAGCAATTAATCTGGGTTGCCTGGAATTG
>CBDUMB010000229.1:0-5854 GCA_965368205.1 uncultured Pseudomonadaceae bacterium
GCAGACGTCAGTCTGGATTCGGGTAATCTTGAACTATCCGGACGACTGCAAAGCTCGGCCGCTGACCCACAGCGATTTGATGGCGAACTCGCCGTTCTTGATTTTCTCATAACAGAAACCGACGCAGGGTCCCGACTCGGTAGCTGGGGTCGCTTTGCAGCAAAAGAAATTGCCTTCAGTAGTGCTGACCAGGTATTGAGTGTGTCCGAGCTCCAACTGAACCAGGCGTATGGTGATATCCGGATCGCAGCGGACGGGAGCATAAATCTCGGCCGGGTAGGAAAGTCCGATGCGCCTCCCAGGGTTGAATCAGACGGCGATACTGCGCTGCCTATAGCCATCACGATTGGAAAGGTTGTCATAGAAGACGCCGCAGTAGATTTCGAAGACCTGTCTCTACCGCTACCTTTCTCAGCCAAGATTGCAGACCTGAACGGCGACATAAGTACCATTGCGACCAACAGTAGCGAGCCTTCAGCAGTTGAGCTGGAAGGAAAAGTTGATGAATTCGGTTTTGTCCGTGTTTCCGGATCAGCGACACCGCTCGACTTTTCGCGCAATACCGATTTGAAAGTCGCGTTTCAGAATGTTGCTATGCCAAAGCTGTCTGCCTATACAATCCCCTTTGCGGGGCGGGAGATCGATAACGGCAAAGTGGACCTGGATCTAGGTTACAAAGTTACCGCCGGCGAACTTGTGGGGGACAACAATATCGTTTTACGTGACCTGCAATTGGGTGACAAAGTTGAGCACCCCGGCGCGATGAGCTTACCCCTGGGCCTGGCAGTTGCGTTGTTGAAAGACGCCGACGGCAAGATAGACATTGATTTGCCGGTTAGAGGTAACGTCGACGACCCGGAATTTCGAATCGGCGGCGTTATACTGAAGGCGTTAGGGACCCTGATCACGAAAATTGTTGCATCTCCGTTTGCTTTGCTCGGTAACCTTCTCGGAGTTGAAGCAAGCGAACTGGAATACCTTACCTTTCTTCCCGGCCGTGCAGATCTCACTCCACCGGAAATCGAGCGAGCAGGAAAACTGGCTGAAGCGCTGGCGTTGCGCCCGGAACTTGCGCTTGAGCTACGCGGCGCCAGTAACAGCGCAGCCGACGGATTGGCTTTGAAAACCGCGAAGCTGGATGCGCTCATTGAGGCGCAAGTATCCGACGCCACTGCAGGCGACGTGGAAACGATAGCCACAGTGGAACGACAGACGGAAATTCTTGAAGACATTTTCTTCTCCATGCCATCAACCGCTGAGTCACCTGCAAATCTTGACGCGCTGCGATCCCAATATACGACCGTGTCTGCAGAAACAGAGGACACCGTATTTGACTCGGTAGCTTATAGCGCTGAGCTGCGTCGACAGGTTATTGAGCAACAGGATGTGACCGATGCAGAACTTGCAGAACTTGCGAATCAGCGTTCTGCGAATACCCGCGATGCAATCACCGCGATAGCACCCGATCTTGAGGCACGAATCGTTGTTGGTGAACCGGAGCCTGGCGAGCTCAGCGATGACCAAATGGTGCGCATGAAAGTCACCCTGAGCGTGAGCAGCGAAAGCGACTGAAAAGCGGCGCACAATCTTTTTTTTGGTTGGAGCACGCACGCGTTTAATCTGAACGGAAATCCGCGGGAGGGGACTCCTAACCAGTCTGTTTCAGCGGCTTGGGGTTAGCCAGTATGCGCACTACGTTCAAATCCTCCAGACTCGCCAGAACTGCGTCTGCACTGACGCCAAAGTCGATTAAGCAGGCAATCTCATCCACATCACAGTCGCTCAGTTTATCCACCATATCCAGACATTTTTCATATGACCCGAACAGTCCACTCATATGGAAATATTTCTCAAACGACGCCTCCAGAGTTTGATCAATCATCTCAGGCGTGAGCGCCTCCAGGTCAATGTTGTCCGTATCTTTCATGAACGGTACTGATTCCATGTAGGCGGACGCCAGATTGAGCGAACCAGCCAGATAGGTTTTCATCGGCTCTTTAACAAGATCGTGTACTTCATCATCACGATCACCCACAAACGTGTGCAGCATCAACGTCACTGTGCCCCTGTCAGGATGACCTGCGGCCTCCCAGGCCTGACGGTAAAGTCTGATTTTCTCTTCTAGCGCTTGCACGGTCTGCCCTAACAGATGCGTCAACACACCCACACCCAGTTCACCGGCCTGCTGAAAGGTCTCAGGATTTGCAGCAGCGGTAATCCACAAAGGTAGATCTTTTTGTATCGGCCGAGGCAGAGTCTGAATCTCGATCTGTTCACCAAGCGGATTAGTCAGGGTTCTCTTCTCACCCTGCCACAGCCCTCTGATAGTAGCGATATTCTCAGCAAACACATCCTTACGGCTTTCGAAACAGCTTTGACTATTTGATATAACAAAGTCGTTAGGAACCCAGCCGCACGCGACACCCATCCCAACGCGGCCATGGGAAATATTGTCGACCACAGCCCACTCTTCAGCAACACGAATCGGGTCGTGCAGCGGCAGCACCACACTTCCAGAACAGATTTGAATCCGCTCGGTGGTTGCGGCAAGCACGCCCGCCAGGATGGAAGGATTGGGCGAAAGGCCACCAAAACTATGAAAGTGCCGCTCAGGCATCCACAACCGCGCAAAGCCGTTGCGATCTGCCCACTTTGCGCTTTCTAAAATCAACCGATACTTGTCACATCCTTGATTTTGCGGGTCTTGGTTAGCGAAATAGAAGAGGCTGAATTCCACGATGCTTCCTTAATAAGTTTTAAAGTTCCGGCGTCTCATTGAGCAATCCAATTTTCAAAAAGAACTTCACGATGGGCTGCGATATCTTTTGCCGCAGAGCAACTTGCTGCGGCGACGCCATGGCTATCTTCTGCACCTCGTAGGGGTCGGCAATGCCAGCGTCGCGATAAGCGGCAGGGTTATAAAAAGTCACCCAGTTCACACGCATAAAACCGGCCAGCCATGCTCTGAAATTCGTCAGCGTAGCTTCGTCCCAGGTGGGTAAGTACTCTTGCGCCAACTCGGTAAGATACGCTCGGTCAAAGGCAAGATGTCTGGCTTCGTCGACATGGTGTAGATGACTGATTTCGCGAACAATCGGGGCACAGCGGTCGTCCTGCATAACCCGGATGTTGTAGTAGTCGCCGTAAGCCTCAACAACCATTGCCAGGGCATAAAAACTCAACAGCTCTTCCCCTGGCGCGTATTTTCTTGCCAGGGAAAACTTTTTGTCCGGATAAATGCGCCCTAAATATTTTTTGCAGAAAATCCCAAACATGATCATGTGTTTGTTTTCTTCATCTATAAAATGATGCAGGTAGTCAGTGATTTCAGGGGTAGCACGCGCGCCCGAATAGAGCTGGGAGGATAGTCCTGAGACCAGCAGCTTTTCGCCGTTCAACGTGTTTGAGAACAGCGTGGCGGTTTCAGTAATGGTCAGTTTGCGGATCTGCTCATCACTCAGCGTGCTCCAGAGTTCGGTGCCACTCAGTGTCGTGATTTCCGGTGACATTGCGAGTTGGTCAGATCCCAACTCTTCAGGCCATGAAAAACTCTTGTAGACATCATAGAACTGCTCTTGTGAGAGTGCACTGAGTCGTTTTGATAGCCTGTTGGTCGCCGCCAGATGAGCGCTCATAGCCTGAACATTCCGTTAACAAGGGAACCAAAGGCTAACGCCTGGTCATTGACAGAACTTGATTCAGATCAAGTTGCACCCCAACCGAATACAACTGCAATACATCCAGGTGAGAGGACCAGACAGGTCAGGGATAGACGTGCAGCCCCAACGTCGAAAGGGTTTCTGCCTGCAGTACATCAATATACTCGCGGGTTGCACAAATCACATTTGCTGCATGCAGCTTGGCGATCACCCGAGACAGACTTTCCTGAGTCATGCCCAGATAACTGGCGATATCTGTGCGGCTCATCGGCGTTGGAATGCGCGTTGAATTACGGCCTAAACGCGCTAATCGGGCACTCATGGTGACGCAGAAACCGGCAAAGCGAGACTGCGCGGAGGTCTGTCGGAGGTTGATCTGATGACAAAATTCAATATGTGCATTTGCCGCCAGATGTTTGACGATAACTGAGGATAAGCCCAATTCTGCACAACCCCGAATGCCATCGTCATCCAGTTTACACAGGGATGCGGTCTCTAAAGCCACTGCGGATTCTGCATGACAACCATTTATGTGTACGTGGCCGAGAATTTCGCCAGGCAGGTAAAAGCCGGTGACATATTCATCACCCTGCGGGTTGATAGTATAGGTTTTCAACATACCCGAACGCGCATGGTACTGAGCCACCGCAGCATCACCGGCATGGTAGAGGTGTTCGCCAGGCGCAATGGCAGATAAACAGGCAATAAACTCTGGCAATCGGTCTAGCTGATCGGGCTGTGCATCCGCTGCGATGCAGACAGTCCGTGTTGGGCATACCCGACAACGGTTGGAATCTGGCGATGGCGGTAATTGCTGTGCCATCCGGGCACTTTGGCTTGAGTGTGTCCATTGAAGAATCAGGGAATCTACTTACTCCGCATGCACCACTTCACACGCCTCGCCATCAATACTGACGCTTAGGTAAATGTAACCTCAGTCCATCCAATTCCTCAGACATCACAATCTGGCAGCTCAGGCGGCTGCGGTCATCAACACCAAAGGCAAATTCAAGAATGCCGGTCTCCAATTCGTCCGCTTCACCACAGATGCCACGCCAATCCTCTGGCACATAAACGTGACACGTGCCGCACGCACACAAACCGCCGCAATCTCCTTCTATGCCAGGCACCAGATGTTCCACAGCGCCTTGCATAATCGAAGTGCCGTCGGGCACATCAACGCTGTGCTCAGTGCCGTCCGCTTCTATGAATGTGACTTCAGGCATCAATCCTCGCAGGTGTCTTCTCGCGTAAATGGGCGCTATAGACCTGTTTACCTTTGATCGTAATGCGGGCTATTGAGGCTTCCACAGCAACTTCCCGACCGTCTTTGGTCAGCGCCACTATCGGCCCACGCTCACCCATCAGGCGCGCCGGTGTCACCTCCTTGCCGAATTGCGTTATAAAGCTATCGTGCTCACCGCGATACCTTGGCGGGATTAAGTCAGCCAGCGGTAAATCTATAAGCTTGCCATTGTCGTAGCCAAACAGTTTATAAGCGCTGCGGTTTGCGTAAGTAACGACAAAATTTTCGTCAACAATAATCACGGCATCGGCGGAGATTGCCAGCACGCGCGCTGCAATCCGGTGGGCTTCACGCTCGGAGTGCAGGCGCGATTCCCATAAGCTGACATCGTGCATAGTGACCAGAAAGTACGCCTCGCCATCTGAAGACATGCGTGCAACCCGAACACTCAACTGCTTTTCTTTACCCGAAGCGGTGCGGCACGAGAGATAAACATAATCAAGTTCAGGTGCATTAGGCGCATCTGCCCACTTCTGCATCCAGGCTAACGGATCCAGACGCGTCCGCTCCGGCTGGGCGAGCAGTTCCATCACCGTCAATCCGGCTGATGACATTTCTCGTTCGAACAGCTTTTCTGCGCTTTGGTTGGCGGCCACGACTGTGCCGTCTACCGACAACACGATGGCGGGTGTTGGCAGCGCTTCGAACAGCGCTGGGCTTGACAAATTAGCCCACGTCATTGGTCACTTAGTAAGCAGCCGATTCTGCGTTCAGCGCATTCACCGTGGATTCTCGGTCTTCCATCGCTTCCAGCACCGAAAGATCTGCGTTGACCTTGATACCAATGGCTTCAAACAGTTCTTTGGTGCGCGGTGTAATCAGGCCGGTGCGTACTAAAGACGGCAACATCAAATCCTTCACGGAGTGAATCTGGCCAGGTGGCGTTTCG
>CBDUMB010000230.1:0-5825 GCA_965368205.1 uncultured Pseudomonadaceae bacterium
TCAAACCGGCAGCTGAGCCTGTCATCGCCGAAAAACTGCTTGATCAGGAAATATTTGCCGAACCTCGGGTGCCGCAGGCGCCTGCTGCTGAAACAGTTGCTTCTTCGGGTAACAACCGTACTGTCCTCATCGCTGTGGCCGTGAGCCTCTGCCTGGTTATCGGCGTGCTGATCGGGACCTGGTCTTCCAAGCCGGGTTCAGAACCCCCCGCCATAGTCGAGACGCCCCAGCCGTTAACCTCTCCGGCTGAGCCTGCTGAGATTATCTCTGTCGAGACTCCAATCGCGCAGAGCATGGTGCCTGAGTCTACGCCAGCCGAAATGGTGGTTGTTGAGCCCATAACCATTGAGCCAGAATCAGAACCAGTTATAGAACTGGAAACTGCTGCAGAACCGGAAGCAGTTGCAGAAACAGACCTTGTTGAGTTGGTTGCTGTTGATCCTGCTGTTGCGGCAGGTCTGGCGCGAGCGCGTGCGTATCTGGAGCAGGGTTTTATCACCCAACCCAAAGAAGGCAATGCGGTCATGGAGTTGTCTAATATTCTCTGGCAGGACCCCAGCAATCAGGCAGCGTTCGATCTTATGGGTGAGGCGACAACACGGTTAATTGATGCCGCGGTTGAAGCGCATGCCGCGGGGTTTGAGTACGAAGCGCGCAATCTGATTGGAGAAGTGCTGGGGTTCAACCCGCAGCACCCACAGGCCAATGCCTATAAACGTCAGTGGTCCGACTAGCCGCCACCCCCTGCTGCGCCGTCGGGGCCGCTGTCGTATTCGCTTTCCAGTAATCTGGCGCCGCGCAGAATGTTGCCCATCGCATAATTGCCTTCATGGCAGGCGTATTCGTACAGTTTGCTGTCAGGTTTGGATTGCCAGACGTAACGACCACTCCAGGGCGCGGTCCAGGCTGTTTCGTCTTTCACAGTAAAATCGTAGTACAGGTTGCCGTCTTCCATGCGGCTGAACCGCTCAACAACATGTAGAGCTTCGTCGGCGCCGGGCAAACCATTCAGGGCTCGGAAATTTTTTGTCTCAACCACCAGCACGTCGTCATCCCAGTAGCCAATCGAGTCGCCTTGCCAGGAACGATTTTCTTCAGGTGAATGGTCAGCATCAATGCGTACAACCTGGGCGTGATGCACCATCTCGTGCAGAATCATCACATGGGTTTCAGTCTGGATGATACGTTTGTAGTTGTTATACAGACTTGGCAGGGTAGGTATCGTTGATGCAAAAGAAATCAGACACCGCTCAGAAGGTGCCAGGCTTTCCGGGCCATCGAAGGGGCCGGGGCCATCGTAGTCCAGCCAGGTGGCCTGACCTGTGTTTTCATGCAGAAAACTCTGATAACGCTCGCCAACACGTTCGTTCAAGCCCTCTACTACCGGTGGATAACGACCATTCGGCGGGTCATAGATGATGGAAGTGGGTACATTGCCGTTGATGGTGCCCAACGAACTGCCAGGATCCACCCAGAAAGCGTTGTAGCCACCAACGCCACCGGCGCCAGCCATATTGTTGCCGTCTCCACCTTCGGGTGGTGCTTCACGGTCCGGGTCGCTTTCGTTGTTCATAGCCCAATCGGAAACCACGCTGAACACCCAGTTCAACGAGTTGGCGACCCAGGGGTACAGGTACTCAATCTCACCCAACCACTCCGGGCGCTCGGTGGGGGTAAGAATACCGGTGTCATAGGTACCTGACAGATCAGGTTTGCCGGATGGCGTGCGTTCGATCTCCGCCTGAGCGGCAGTGCCTACCAACAGCGCGATGGAAATCAGCAGTACTTTGAATCTGTTCAGCAGTAATCGGCTCAGCAGTTGCATTGGCTTTCCCTTTAGCCTGATTTCGACCGAGTGTAGAGAATTGCTGACAGGCTGGCCAGAGCCCGACCTATATCCATCGCCTGGCAGCAGACGAGGCGCCCTGGACATGATGATTTAAAAGATAACGACAGACAAGGGAAGGTGTGGCCAGCACTGTTGCTGGCCACTTTTGCAGGGTGTCTTGAGAGACTTAAAGCTGAGCGTTCAAACCCAGGAAGAAGTATCGTCCACGTGGACCGGTAGGATAAGCACGTTCTGTTTTAAACGGTCTTTCGTCCAATACATTATCGACGCCACCGTATACCGTGATGGTATCGGTAACGTTCCAGGCGCCCGTCAGGATGTGAATGTAGGTGTCATCACTGAAGCCACTTGGGCCAAAGTTCTGCTTCACGGTTTCCACTTCTGCGCCGTCCTCATAAGCCAGCACCTGTTCAGAAAGGTACTGAGTCTGCCATCCAACTGTGACGGGGCCATACATCATTGATAGTTTGGCCAGCCCTGACCATTCAGGGCGTCTGCTTTCACCCAGTTCGTCGTCAACAGTTGCCGCACCACCGTCGCTGGCAGGTTCGATAAAGTCGAGCTTGGTCTGTTTGGTTACACCCGTCGAAAAGTCGAAATTGAATTCACCGATATTGAAACCGTATGCTAACGAGAAATCAAAGCCGGCGGCTTCAGCAGCACCGAAGTTGAGCTTCGCCTGGCGCAGGAAGGTCAGGCCGCCTGATTGTGCTGAGGTTGGAGACGCGTTGCGCTCGATTAATCCGCAGAAGGTATTGTTCAAACTGGCTGAGTCGTAACAGCTGTTGACAATGTTCTGTGCGGAAATATTGGCAATAGCGCTTTCAATTTCGATGTCCCAGTAGTCAACGGTGAAAACCAGGTTTTCGATGAACGTCGGGGTGAACACAAGCCCAAAGGTTTTGGTTGTTGCTTCTTCCGGCTCTAAATCAGGGTTGCCACCAACGGAGCCTGGAAATCCTGCTGAGAGAGGGTCTTCAAAAGCGTAGCTGCCATCGGGTGCAAAAATGTTTGCATCAACAACGCCGACTGCCTGCAACCCAGCGACACAGTTTGCTTCCCGGTTTGCAGGATCCGATGATAACCCGATCAAAGTGGCGTCACATGGATCGGCAGGTCGGAAAAAGGCGCCCTGATCTGGCGAAAATAATTCGAAGATGTTGGGTACACGAACCGCACGGCTGTAAGAACCACGGAAGCGAACGTCATCAACGGGTGCATAGACACCACCATACTTGTAAGTCGTATTCGATCCGAAGGTTGAATAGTCTGATCGGCGCCATGCGGCATCTACGCTCAGTTCCCGTGCAAACGGTTGGTCAGCTAATAAAGGTACGTTAACTTCGACAAACACATCCCAGACATCGTACTTAGCAGATCCGCTCAGAAGGGTGATAGAAGGGTCTTCACCCAGGCTGCCTGCGTTGCTGATATCACCCACGAAGTCGCCTGCAGAGAAGGGTGTGCCGTCGGAGGTGACGCCATCAACGGAGACGATGCCACGATCGTAGCGGCCGTAAGATTGAGCGCTTTTTTCTTCTCTCCATTCACCACCAACCGCATAGCTGATGCCGCCTGCAGGAAGGCTGAACCATTGTTCGGTATTGCCACTGACAAAGCCGCTGAATACCAGTTGTTCTATTTCATCACTGACTTCGCGCTCGTAGGTCATGAAGTCGAGTGCTTCCTGGCTGATCGCACCGCGACCACCCCAGATGTTTGCAGGTTGGCACTGGCCATCACCCGGTGTGAAGGTGAAGAACGAAGAGTTAACACCGCCGCCAACAAATGAAAATATGTCGAAGGGCGTAGTGCGCGGATAGGCTGTTGCATCAAGGTCGGAGCGGCATACGGCTTCACCTGTGGCAGGATCCGTTACCACGTCTATAGCGGCAAAGAATCGATCTGCAATCATGTCTTCGCGGTCAGTCAGTTCACGTGTGAACTTGCCGTAGTTGGCTGACACCTCATAGCTCAAACCCAGATCGTCAAAGTCGCCCCGCAGGCCAGCAACAAAGCGGTAGGTTTCGCGTTCGTTTGTGCTGACGTTGGGTCCCCAGTCATCCGAATCGCGAGAAACATAAAGACCACCGGGACCGATGAAACCAATGCCGTCATTGTTTGCCAGGTCAGCCAGTGCTTCAGGTAAGAACGGGTTATCTGGTGCACCGTAGAGCAGGTCAGTGAAGTTGTGACCCGTGCCGCCAAAGTCGATCTCCTGATAAACGTATTTGGATTCGAAGAACGCCTCCATTTCCGGGGCAAACTCATAGCGTCCATTGATGTTGATAGACCACTTTTTTTCATCTGGAGTGACGAAGGGGCGGTCTGGCGCGATGAAGCTCTGTTCGGCACCAAACTGATTGAAATTGTCTGATACCAGTCCATCTCGATAGGGTTAGTGTAATTATATAATGGTGTTAACGGGTTACCATTTTCATCAATAGCCCAGCAACCTCCGGCAGCTCCAAACGATCCTGCACCCGCTAAACTGGAGTTGTAACCGGTAAAGCTGTCGAGGCAGTCTGAAACGCCATTTCCATCAAGGTCTGGTTCAGATCCCAGTGGCGTTGCGCCAACGCCAAAGTCACCTAAAGCAACGATGCCATAAGGGCTGGTGATGTTGAATGTGCGTCCTGGTAGGAACACCTGAGGAAAGGCGTTAGATGCACGAGAGATCAGTGCTTGCTCTGCAGCGGTCAATGTTGGTGCGGAACCGAACTGAGCAGTGTAGTCAGCGACAAAAGTATCCGCATCGGGGATCTGCAGGCCTACAGGGAAAAGACCTGTGTTGTCATAGTTGTAGTACTGGCTGAAATTAGGCGTGTTACCGGCGGTAATGTCGCCGTTCTGGAATCTCAGTTCAGGGTTCGTATCGTTGTCATATAAGCCACTGCCGCGGAGATAAGAACGATCTCCCTGGCGGATACCGGTCCGGGTTTCGTACTGGGCCGCAAATACAATGTTACCCCGACCATCATTGAAGTTTCTGCCGAAGAGGCCGCTGAAAGCGTTAGATTCGGAGTCACTCTCACTACTCAGACCGGTTTGTACGTTGAATTCCATGCCTTCGTAATCGTCCTTCAACACGAAGTTCACTACGCCGGTTACCGCGTCTGCGCCGTAAATAGCTGAAGCACCGCCGGTAAGGACTTCAACTCTTTCGATCAGAGCTGAAGGGATTGTGCCGATGTCCACCGCTGATGTACCTTCAACACCGGAGACGTGTCTTCGGCCGTTGACCAGTGTCAGCGTGCGTTCAATGCCCAATCCGCGGAGATCCAACGCAGCGCCGCCAACGTTGTCGGACTCTGTGATATTGGTAGCTGCTGCGTCTATTGAGTTTGTGCTGGTAACAGATGACAACAGTGCCGGCTGATCATTCAGGATCTCGCCGATATCTGTTTGCCCGACCTGGGTCAGATCTTCTGCGCTTATCAGCGACAGCGGTTGTGATGCGGTTTCATTGGAGCGCGCGATCCGTGATCCGGTGACCACCACTTCCTCAATGATACTGTCCTCTTCTGCCAGAGCGACGCGGGGTAGAGTGGTTGCAGCGGCGGCAATAATAAATGCATACATTCCCCCGCCTACTATTCTCCCCGTGTCTCCCAATACCTTCTTAAACATAGTCCATACCTTTTGTTATGTGTATTCCTCGCAGCCTTGAAAGCTGGTGTGACCTTTCCTGTTGCGCGTCGGTTCTCCTGACTGACTGAGGTGACATTTATGTCGTTAGCAACACGGCACTGCGTTGGTAGAGCAAAACTTGTGCCAGATTGGATAGGTTGGATATATCTGCTTCTTCATTGAGTTGTTGTGAGCAGGCCTTTAACAAGAAAGTGAACGCACGCAGCCGCTAATGGCATATGGAATCCTGCCGATCTTTTTGGTGCAGCCACCGCGGAAACGCACTATGACGTTCCAGAGCCAACCAGGAAAAACGCGCCAAATTTGGAGCATTGCTTTTTTCTGG
>CBDUMB010000231.1:0-5793 GCA_965368205.1 uncultured Pseudomonadaceae bacterium
TCATCTGGGCTCAGGAAGAAGGCGTGTATGGACGGCTGTCAGGCACGTTTATTATAGGTCAGGGTATGTGTGCGCCTACCTTGATGGCGTATGCCAGTGATGTACACAAACAGCGCTACCTGCCCAAACTGGCCAGCGGTGAAGAAGTCTGGTGTCAGTTATTTTCCGAACCCCATGGCGGCTCGGATCTGGCGGGGCTTCGTACCCGGGCGGAAAAAGACGGCGATGAATGGGTGATTAACGGGCAGAAGATCTGGACGTCCGGGGCGCAGCATTCGGACTACGGTATTTTGATCACCCGTACCGACGCCACGGTGGCCAAACACAAAGGTCTGACCATGTTTTTCCTCGACATGAAGTCACCCGGCGTCAAAATTGTGCCGATCAAACAAGCCAACGGAAACAGCGAGTTCAACGAAGTCTATTTTGATAACGTGCGTATTCCTGATCACCAGCGTCTTGGTGAAGTGGGTGAGGGCTGGCGGGTTTCCATTACCACGCTGATGAACGAGCGCCTGGCAATCGGCGGCAGCATCGCCACGGGTTTCCCTGAAATTTATGATCTGGTCTCGAACCTGTCACTGCAGGGGCAGCCGGCTATAGACAACGCCGCGGTGCGATCGAAGCTCGCGCAATGGTATGTGAAAGCTTCGGGCTTGAAGAACAGCAGTTCTCGCATGTTAACGGCTTTAGCAAAAGGTGATAATCCTGGTCCTGAAGCCTCCATGGGTAAACTCGTGGCGGGCAATATGATGCAGGACATCGCTAAATTTGCCATCGACCTGCAGGGGCAGGGTGGCCTGTTAGTAGACCCGGAAACAGCAGAAGGGGCTGCGCGATTCCAGGCTATGCTGCTGCGTTCGCCAGCCGTGCGCATCGAAGGCGGTACAGACCAGATTCTGCGCAACATTATTGGTGAACGGGTGCTTGGACTGCCTGAAGATCTGCGCGCGGACAAAGGCATGCCGTTTAACGAAATCCCTACAGGGTTGGGTTAACGGTGCTCTAAACATCGACAACCAATTTGTCAGGAGCCAGGAACGGGATCAGCCGATCCGGCTCTCTACCAAACTGTTCCAGGGTCTGGGGATCATCCCGGTCTCTTTAAAAGAGCTGGCGTTCAATACCTTTCTGCTCTTGTACTACAACCAGGTATTGGGCCTCTCGGCCAGTTACGCATCCTTTGCTTTGTTGATCGCGCTGGTTGTGGATGCGGTCAGCGATCCCATTGTCGGCTCCTTTTCCGATAACTTCCGCCATCGTCTGGGCCGGCGTCATTCGCTGATGTACGCCGCGTCTGTGCCGTTTGCCGTGTGTATCTATCTATTGTTCTCGCCGCTGGCAGCCGTTGCAGACTATCTGCATGTCTGGCTGTTGATATTTGCCCTTGGTACCCGCCTGAGCTTTACTTTTTTTGCGGTTCCCTGGAATGCAATGTTTGCGGAACTGTCTGATGACTATAAAGAACGCAGCGAGCTCATCTCTTATCGCTTTGCGGTGGGCTGGATCGTTGGCATTGTGTTTGTTTTTTCAATCTACTCCTTCATATTTGTCGCCAGTGACGCTTACCCTCAAGGCCAACTTAACCCTGCGCATTACCAGACGTTTGCACTGGTGCTGTCGCTTACGGTGTTTGCTGGTGCGTTTTTGACGACCCACCTTACTCGGGATCAGATTCCCTATCTGCGTCAGCCACCAGCGTCATTACGCCGTTTCAGTTTGCCTGTGCTGTGGGAGGAATTAGGTCTGGCGGTAAAGAACCGCAATTTCCGGGTGCTGATATTTGCGGTGCTCGCCAGCGCCGTGGTGGGCGGTACCAACCAGGCCCTGCAGATTTACATGAATACCTACTTCTGGGATTTCAGTGGGGAGCAATTACGCTGGACGGCGGTAGCAGTGCTGGGTGGCCTGCTGGCTTTTTTTACCGTGCTGCCGTTACAGAATCTGCTGGACAAAAAATACCTGCTGGTGACCTGTGCAGTTTCAATCATGGTTGTCACTATGGTGCCCGTCACCTTGCGACTGCTTGAACTTGCGCCTGCCAATGGTACGCCGGGGCTGGTGGTGATGATTGTTATCGCGGCGACCATTTCTGCCTATTTCGGCACCATTGCGTTGATTATGTTCACCTCCATGGTGGCAGATACCCTGGATGTGCAGGAGTATGAAACAGGGCTGCGCCAGGAAGGGTTGTTTAATTCCGTGATGACGTTTTCCAGTAAAGCGACCACCGGCGCAGGTATTCTGATTGCGGGCCTGATTATCGATCATGTGATTGGCTTGCCCCAGGGCGCGCAGCGTGCGCAGATCACCCCGGAGATGATTTTCAGAATAGGCATTGTTGATGCTTACGTGGTGCCGCTTTTCAACGTGGTGTGGTTAAGCCTGGTGTTGAAGTACAGTATTACTCGGGACGAACATACACAGATCCAGCAGGTGCTGGCACGCCGGCGTATGCCGAATTCGTTGGAGAGTTAACTTAGAAAATTTCTAACTTACTAAGGGGAATAAAAACAATGAGTTACGAAACGATTGTTACTGAAAATCTTGATTCAGTATTGCTTATTACACTCAATAGACCAGAGCGCCTGAATGCCTGGACCTATCAGATGGGTGCGGAATTGCGCCGTGCCATAGAAGCGGCCAACGCGGATGAAGAGGTCTCAGCCATTGTGCTCACGGGTGCCGGACGTGGCTTCTGCGCAGGTGCGGATATTGAAGCAGTCTTCAAAGCGCAAAGTGACGGGGACGACGTCGCAAAAGAAAGAACTGGCGATTGGGTGACCCTGGTGCGTGAATCCAAACCCATGGTGGCGGCCATCAATGGTGCAGCGGTTGGCGTCGGTCTGACCCAGGTGCTGCCGATGGATTATCTGGTGGCTGCGCAAGGCGCCAAGTTATCAGTGCGTTTTGTGAAGATGGGTCTGGTGCCAGAGCTTGCCAGTTCACGTTTTCTCTTTGCCCGCTGCGGTTGGGGGCAGGCGAGTGAATTGATGTTATCGGGTAAAACCATCGAGGCACAGGCTGCGCTTGAGATGGGCCTGGTCGATAAGGTGGTTGCACCGGATGAACTGGTGTCTACCGCCTGTGAAATTGCAGCGGGTATGGGAGAAAACCCCCAGAGTTCACTGCGGGCCATCAAAGCATTAATCAGTGCCAATGCCGGTTGTAACGATTACGCGGAAGTGCAGAGGCGCGAGATGTCCGCGCTGCATCAGGCTTACACTACAAGCGAGCATAAAGAAGCCATTGCAGCGTTCATGGAAAAACGCGCTCCGGACTTCAAACGCGCGCGCTCGGAGGGTTAGTCGTCATGGCGTATGAAATCAAAAAATTCTCTCACCCGGGTACCATAGATGCGGACGGTCATGTGCTGGAGCCGCCGGATCTGTGGGAAAACTACCTGGAACAGAAGTATCAGCATCGTGCGCTGCGTATTGGTGTTGATGATTCGGGGTATGAATATCTTGAAATTGATCAGGTGCCATCCAAACGCTCCCGTAAAGGATCACTAGGCCTGCTGGGCGCCATGGGTGAAGAAGATATGCGGCCGAGCCCTGAGCGCCGCTACATTGACAATATTCCTTTTGGCGCCAGCGACCCGCTTGAACGTCTGCAGCTGATGAGCCAGGAAAATCTGGAATGTACCTTACTGTACCCAACCCTGGGGCTGCTCTGGGAAGTTGAGCTGACGGATCCGGAGCTGAGCCTGGCTTACTGCCGCGCCTACAATCGCTGGATCGCTGATTTCTGTCGCGAATCTGCAGGCAAGCTGGTGCCCATTGCTCACTTAACCCTGTTGGATGTTGAGGGTTCAGTGGCTGAACTCGAGCGTGCGGTAAAAGATGGCTGTAAAGGCGCATGGGTAAATCCGTTTAATCACAACAAGATTATTCACGGTGATGCCCGGCACGATCTGCTGTACCAGAAATGTATGGAGCTGGATGTGCCGTTTGCTTTGCATCCGACATTTACACCGCACGGGGCGGCAGAAGGTATTTTTGACTGGCCGCGCGAAGGTCGAGCCTGGGCTGAAGCCATCTGGCTGCGTTCTATTGTGCAGCAGGCGCTTATTTCCTATTTTTCGCTGGGCACCCTGGAGCGCTTCCCGCAGCTTAAGCTCGGCGTGCTCGAAGCCGGGTCCGGCTGGATCGGCGCGATGTTGGACCGACTGGATGCGTACACGGCATCACTCAACATCAATCGACCCAGTGCAACAGAAACCTTTCGCAAACAGTGTTTTATCTCCGGGGACCCGGATGAAACCGCCGCGCCACACATTATTGATCACGTAGGTGCGGATTGTTTCATGTGGGCTACGGATTATCCGCACCCGGACCATCCGCACACCTGGGTGGATGACCTGGAAAAATATGCCGCGCGTCTGTCACCGGAAACCCGACAGAAAGTTCTGGGCGGCAACGTTAAGCGTATTTATAAACTGGACTATTAAGACGAACAGAAGCGGGGAGGCTTTTATGGCTTACATCGACAATCAGACCATCCATGATGCAGATTCGCATGTCATGGAGTTACCCGAGAAGATCCTCGAGTATCTTGAAAGTGATTATCAGGCAGAGTTTTCTGAGTTTGCTGCGGCAAAACTGCGCATCCCGGAAGATATTAGCAGGGCGGTAAAGCAGCAGGACAATGCTGTTTTTCGCGCGGATGAAGCGCAGGAGCTGATGCTGCGGAAAAATCACCTGGCCTTAGGGGCCTTCCGCAACAGCGACCGTCCGAAGTGTCTCGACCTGCTGGGTTTTTCGAGTCAGCTGGTATTCACCACAGCGGCGCTGGGTAACTACGGTTTGGAAGAGGCGGGCAAACCTGAGTTAGCTCTTGCCGCGGCGCGCGCGCACAATCGCATGAATGCAGATTTCTGTTCGGTAGATAAAAGGCTGCTGGCAACCGGGTATGTGCCGCTGCTGGATATCGAAGCTGCACCAAAAATTGCAGAAGAAGCGCTGCAGTTAGGCTGTAAAGCCCTCATGATCCCTTCGAAATGTCCGGCAGATCACAGTCCCAGTCACATTGGCTTTGAGCCACTGTGGTCGTTGGCAGAAGAGGCGGGTATCCCCATTGTGTTTCATGTGGGTGGTGAGGAAAAAATGGCGGACAGCTATTTTGAAAATGGTTTGCCGCGGGTGAAAGATTTCCATGGCGGTGAAGAAAACTTCACCGGTTTGAGTTTCATGTCTATTCCCATCGCCATCTGGCAGAGCATGGCAGCCATTATTTTTGATGGCGTGCTTGATCGTCACCCCAATCTCAAGTTTGGTGCCATCGAACTTGGCGCCGCATGGTTGCCCAGTTGGCTGCAGTTCATGGATTCAGCCTGGGGCGCCTTTCGTAAAGGTGAAGCCCGTCTGCAGAATTTGTCGGATCGCCCCAGCGAAATTGCCAGGCGACAGTTTCGGGTCACCCCCTACGCGCATGAGCCAACTGGTTGGATCATGGATAATTCGAGTGAAGATATGCTGTTGTTCTCTTCAGATTTTCCCCATGTGGAAGGCGGTCGAAACCCGATCAAACGCTTCTCAGACAACATGCCTGAGGTGAGCGAGGTAGCACGACAGAAATTCTATCGGGATAATTTCATCGATCTGATGGGCGCGGGCCTGGATAGCAGTCTGCACGATCATCCCTCCGTAGCAGCCTGAAATGGCTATATCAGCGCCAGCGCCAGCCATCGCCCAGGTGCTGGCCAGCTATCCGCCGAAGGTGATGCGGCGCCTGCAGCAGGTGCGCAGGATCGTTCTGAGCACAGCCAATCAGCTGGGCATTGGCGAGGTC
>CBDUMB010000232.1:0-5778 GCA_965368205.1 uncultured Pseudomonadaceae bacterium
CTATTAATCCGCTTCAACCAGCCGCTGTCGAACTTCTGCAGCGCCCGGTCATAAGTGAGCAGACCATTCACCTCGCCCTCAACATCACTGGTCTGTGTATAAATAGCACCTGACAATCCGTTTGCCTCACGCATACGCAGGACTGCCGTTGTTGCTTTGATATAGGCCTGTTGAGCTTCTGCGGATGAGTGAAAAGTCTGGTAACCCCAGTTACGCATCTCAGGATTCCATAGATGCCCTGCCACCGGCCAACCCACTCCACCATACTCGCCGATCACCAGTGCGCGGTGACCATCGGCTTCAGGCGGAAAGGGTTCGGATGTATAATCGTGTTTATCGATCAAATCTCCAGCACCGACATCTAACCAGCCGCTGGTTGAGTTGATCAAGCGCGTCGCATCAAGACCCCGAATAATCTGTGTCAGTCGATGAGTATCAAACTGTCCCCAACCTTCATTATGTAACACCCACATAACGATGCTGGGGTGATGCGACAATTGCAGGATCATTTCCTGCAGCTCATTAGTAAACAGGATTGTGCTATGTGGTGATCTTTGATCTTCGTCTTCATCGTTGGGGGCGACAAATTGTGCGGGGATAAACCCCGAAGGCATATCCTGCCAGACCAGCAAGCCAAGACGATCGCAGTGATAGTAGTAGCGCGCAGATTCAACCTTGATGTGTTTGCGAACGGTATTGAAACCGGCTGCTTTGAGGTAATTCAACTCAAACAGAATGGCATCGTCACCGGGCGGCGTAAGCAACCCGACAGGCCACCATCCCTGATCAAGCGTGCCGAAGTGGAACAATGGCTTCCCATTAAGCAGCATGGTCGGCTGCCCCCCTGTCGGGTGAGGACCCACAGAAATCCGGCGCATACCGAAGTAACTGTCGACCTCGTCGATCACTTCTCCTGTGCCTTGAGCAGCCTGATACAGCGAGGCTTCGACGCTGCCCCGCAACGGTGTATCCCTAATCAATTGCGCCGTTTGCTGCTGATCGTTTTTTTCAGGCAATGGATTAATCACACGGATCAGGCGGACGTTCAAGTCATAGAGAACTGGATTCTCCGGTGACCACAGCTGAGCATCAGGCAACGCAACAACAACTTTCCGATTGGCACGACCAATGACTTTTGCAATCACTTCTCCATGCAGACGGACAGTGCATTCCAGGGCCAGACAGGGGTCGCGGCTGGGGCGATGCAGATACGCGACCACTTCCACAGCGTCACAATGCTCATTAGGCGTGACCTTCAGAGCATCAATATGATGTTCCAGCGGAACGTGTTCTATCCAAACAGTTTGCCAGATGCCTGTCACAGGCGTGTACCAAATGCCGTTAGGTTTGAGGTGTTGCTTACCCCGCGGTTGATCAGATCCGCTCGTGGGGTCAGTCACCGCCACAACAAGTTCATTAATACCCGCAACAAGAAACTCAGAGATATCTAACGAGAAGGCCGTTGAACCACCAACATGTCCACCAACCAGTCCGCCATTGATCCAAATGGAACATTCGTAATCGACTGCACCGAAATGTAACAGCGTTCGCTGGGAGAGCGCCTCAATCTGAAACTGGCGGCGGTACCAGAGCCGTTGATTTTCATTAACGGATTGCTGCACTTCGGATAACAGGCTTTCGACACAAAATGGTACGCGTATCTCGCCATCCCACTCCGACGGGCAACCAAGCGTTTTTGGCGTTATCGCGTATTGCCAGAAACCGTTCAGATTGACCCAATGTCTGCGTTGCATCTGTGGACGCGGGTATTCCCGCAGCCAGCTTGAGTCCTCAAGCAGATCCTGCCCCCATCGTGTCATCATTATTCCACTCTCCGTGACGTTGAGGACTTATCGGCATCGCCGGATGTCAATATATGCGCGCGGTTATTGAACTGAACAACGGCAGCCTCGACAGAAAAAAGGTCTGCGATAAAAGCCGCTGTCACTTCATGGGGTTGATGCTCACCCACAACAACACCCTCATTCACCCAGATAATCCGGTCGGCATAACTGAGCGCGAGATTGACATCGTGCAATACAAGCAGCACGCCACGCCCTTGATCAGCCACTTCACGAAACAGCGCCATCAGGCGGTGCTGGTGGTACAGATCCAGACCGGCGATCGGTTCATCCGCCACAACAAGAGGAGACTGTGTCGCGAAGACTCGAGCGCAGTGAACCCGTGCCAATTCACCACCAGAGAGTGTATCCAATCTACGGCTTCTTAAATCCTCCAGCGCGCAGCTGGCAATCGCTTCTTCAACGGCGGATACATCCTGCGTACTCAACTTTCCGCCAGGTGTTCCGTGCGCATAACGTCCAAGGGCAACAACATCTTCCACCTGATTTGGCCAGACCAGTTCACGTTGTTGAGGCAGATAGCTCACACGCACAGCACGACTGAGGTCATTAAATTTTGAGATCGGCTGGCCATCAAGCTGCACACTTCCTCTGCTTAACTTCTGCAGACCTAACAATGACCGTAACAGCGTCGTCTTGCCCGCCCCGTTGGGTCCAAGCACCGCGACCAACTCACCCTGCCGCAAACCGACATCAATGTTGTGCAGTAAACGTATACCACGCGTTTCAACAACCAGGCCCCGCCCGTCCAGATGCATGTCACACCCCCCTAACGCTGCGGTGAAAAGCGATCCAGATAAATACCGGGGCGCCTAACAGAGCTGCAACAACACCGAGCTTTAACTCTCCGGTGGTAGGCAACAGTCTCAGAATGATATCGGCCAGCACCAGTAACAAACCGCCTAACAGCGCGCTGGGAAAAAGCGTGCGCGCCGGATCAAACCCTACCCAGGGGCGTACGATATGGGCTGCAACAATACCAACAAAACCAATGGCACCCGCTAAAGCCACCGCTGCACCGGTGGCGATACCCGCACCGGCGACAACCAGCAGACGCTGGCGACGAAGGTTCAGACCAATTCCGCGGGCAGCCTCTTCACCCAGCGACAGGACTGAAAGTCCGCGCCTGCTCACCCACAACACCGCCATGCCGACAATCAGGAACGGGACGGACAGCTGCAGGTCCGCATAACTGCGATTGGCAACCGAACCCAGCATCCAGTTGATCATATCCGCGAGCGTAAAAGGATGAGGCGCAAAGTTCATCAGCAACGACATCAACGCCGCCGCAAAACTCGACAAACCAACCCCAATGAGTATCAATGTCACCGCAGAAGCAGATGCAAGCGCAGCCGCCGCGATCAACCCGGTGGCAACCAGTGCACCAACAATGGCTGCCATAGGCAGCATCAGGGCGCTGAACTGAACAAATCCATAATAGATGACCACAGTTGCCGCCAGTGCAGCTGAGGCTGAGACACCCAACACGCCAGGCTCGGCCAACGGGTTACGCAGCAAACCCTGTAATGCAGCGCCACTCATGCCTAATCCGGCACCCACAAACATCGCGGCCAGAGCACGAGGCAGGCGAATCTGCCACACAATAATACGATCAGCGGCTTCACCATCACCAAGCATTGCCTGTAACACGGTTAACGGCGAAAGAGACGTCGAGCCGAGCAGACAGGCAAAAAACAGAGCCACCAACAAGAGCAGACACAGTAAAATATTGATTCTTGCGGGCATCACTCGCGCCCACTTTCTTCATCATCCACCACTGTTCGATTGGTCAGATCATCCCGCAAGGCCTCCACCGCATCCATCAGAAACCAGGCACCACACGACGTCCAGGCGCCTTCCAGCGGCACCTGACGCGCTTTGGCCAGCTGACGTTGTGTGACAGGATGGGCGGCAGCAGACCACAGGTCTCGATGCCCATAGGCTGACTGATAAAATGCTCGCGCCACCACATCCGGACCACCGTAGACTAATCGTTCAAGGGGTAAAGCGCGCCAACCGGGCTTGTTCTCAAAATTATCGAATCCGGACGCCAGTAAAACGTCATGCATCAATGTGCCAGGCCCAGCGGTAACACCCGTTGGCGTCATATACAGAGCGGATGATTCTTCAGCTCTGACTTCTGCCGAGATCTGCTGCAGGCGCATATCCATATCCGCGACTATCTTTTCACCCCTCTGCGCCGCACCCAGGGCGGCGGATACAGATAAAACCGACTGTTTCACTTCAGCAAGGGTGTTTGCATAACCGATCTGTACCACGGGAATATCCAATTGAGCCAACACCTCAACAATGCCGTAGCCACCGCCATATGATCGAACAACCATATCCGGCTTTATGGAAATAACATCCTCAACTATGGGACGCACACTCGGAAAGTCTTGTGCACGATCACGAAAATAGCTGAATTCCTGCACCGCCTCTGGAGAAAGCGCAAGAATGTTTTCAGCTGTGGTAAATTGCAGCACGTACTGGTCAGCACAATAGTCAAGGCTAACAATTCTTTTTGGGGGAACCTTTGCGGCAGTCGCATAGGCCTCTGCATAGCCATATCGCGTGCTATCGCATAGGAGCAGAAGTACTGCAGCAACAACCAGAACTGGGCGCATAGACAACCTCATAACAACAGAAGAACCCACACTCTGCACAGCTATCTGTATGCAGGGCCTGGCGATAATGTCGCTACAAAGGAAGTTTTCCCGTCTTCAACAAGCAGTTCCCGGCTTCAGACGAGCGACACGACGGCAGGTTTCCTGGCTTACCGATTAACACATCCGGTCCCTTCCCAACAAAACAAGCGTCTCGTCAGTGGTATTGACCGTCTATTTCCGGTTCACAGTTGCGGGCACAGCCACGGTTTTTAAGCAGCAGTTCAAAGGCTGCTGCACCGTGTTCCCTCTTAGCGCACTAGGCGCACCGTCCAGGTAACAGTTTGGCGAGCGGGTCGTTGAAGTCAAGTCAGCTTTATGCCGAAATATTCTTCAAACTTTGTGTTGTACTCATCATCGGAAAGCTCATCACCCATTTGTATCCAGCTTTCTGCAGACACTTTCCCTCTGGCCTGCATGAACCCTTCGGCATCCGGCCCGACCGGCCAGCGTAAGCGATAATCCTGTGTTTCGATCGCTTCAAGAATAGTTTCAGATACCCGCTCCGGGGGCACAGCGCGGGCAAACCCAGCCGCAAACAGCTTACCGTTACGGCGCATCACGGGCTGATAAGGTGACGTTTTGTCGTATCTTGTCTGCTCGGCAGAGTTTTCAAAAATGTTGGTCATGATCACGCCGGGTTCGACATTCACCACCCGCACACCAAACCTGAAAACTTCGTGTGCCAACGCCTCGCCTAAACATTCCAACGCCCACTTCGATGCGGAATAGGCTATCTGATTAGGCGTTGCGATTAAGCCTACCGCTGACGTGATGTTCACAATGCAGCCTGCACCCCGTTCACGCATGGCTGGTAAAACCGCCTGAATGCACCGGACGGCGCCGAAGTAATTGGTTTCAAACATCTGCTTATGTTCGTCATCCGGCGTAAGCTCCAACGGCGATGCGCCACCGATACCTGCATTATTAATCAACACGTCGATGTTGCCGCGGCCGAGTATGTCGCCGAACGCACGTTCTACAGATTCGGCATCACAGATATCGAGCTGAACAACTTCTATCGGCAGGCTTTGCGCTTCAGCAATTTCTTTCAGTGCACCAGCCTTCGCCAGATTGCGCATGCCGGCAAACACCTGATAGCCGTTTTTGGCAAGATGCACGCTGACAGAAAGGCCAATGCCGGTACTGGTTCCAGTCACCACAGCTACTTTCATTTTTAAATTCCAATTGATCAGTTGGATCCAGAGTCTATAGACCCTGGGGACGCTTACCTAGTAAATAGAATCTGA
>CBDUMB010000233.1:0-5768 GCA_965368205.1 uncultured Pseudomonadaceae bacterium
TTTTGCGTGGTGGTTCCGAGGCCTTTGCATCGAACCAGGCGATAGGAAAATGTGTTAGCCAGGGTCTGGCGCAAGCAGGTTTGCCGGTAACCGCCGTGCAGCTGCTTAACACAACCGATCGTGACGCAGTAGGAGAACTGCTGACGCTGGATGAGTATGTTGATGTCATCGTGCCACGTGGCGGTAAGGGTTTGATTGAGCGCATCATGCGCAACTCAAGTATTCCGATCATCAAGCACCTCGATGGCGTTTGCCATGTGTACATCGACGCCGAAGCAAATATCGACATGGCCGCAGACATTGCCTTTAACTCGAAAGTGGAAAAGTTTGCGGTCTGCAATGCGCTTGAGACCCTCCTGGTACATGAACAGGCAGCGCCTCTGGTATTGCCTGAGTTGTGCCAACGCTTTCAGGCTGCCGGGGTTGAAGTGCGTGGCTGCGAGCGGACATTGCAGGTTGTCGGGCATGTGAAGCCGGCAGTGGAGGCCGACTGGTACGAGGAATACCTGGGTCCTGTGCTTGCCGTGCGGGTGGTAGATGGTCTTGATCAGGCCATTGCGCACATCAACCAATATGGGTCCCAGCACACTGATGCCATCGTCACAACCGATTACGCTCGTGCCCGTCGGTTTGTAACGGAAGTAGATTCTGCCTCAGTGATGGTGAATACCTCAACCCAGTTTGCAGACGGTTTTGAGTATGGCCTGGGTGCTGAAGTCGGGATTTCCACCGATAAAATCCATGCGCGCGGTCCTGTCGGGCTGGAAGGGCTGACCTCGCAGAAATATGTGGTATATGGCAACGGTGAAATACGCAAACGCTGAGTCACCTTTTCAGCCTGAGATATCAAGCCGGTGTTAGTCGGTCTTTACGGCGGCACTTTTGACCCCATCCACACAGGTCACCTGCACGCAGCTCAAGCCGCTCGCGAAGAGCTCAATCTGTCCAGCGTACATCTGATCCTGTCCGCTCGTCCCGGACACCGTTCAGCGCCAGCGGAAGATACAGCCCATCGCTGGCAGATGTTGCAGCTTGCCTGCTCGGTATCCCCAGGGTTGGTCGCGGATGACAGTGAACTTCGACGCAGTGGGCTGTCGTATACCATCGATACATTGGTGGCGTGGACACACGCTCATCCTGGCGTCTTGCCCTGTTGGATCATGGGCCAGGATGCGTTTGCCACGCTGCCCATCTGGCATCGCTGGTTAGAGTTGATGCAGTGGTGCAACATCATTGTCCTGCGCCGACCGGGTGATGAGCGCGCGGAACCTGCGGAAGTCGCGCAATTATGTCGGCGCCATGAAGTCGAGGTCATGGATGACCAGAAAATCGGGCAGATCTACCGTGTGCATCGACCTATGCTGGAAGTGTCAGCAACCGATGTGCGAGACAGATTGAAAAAAGGCCTGCCGGTCAAAGATTTGCTTGCTGACCCGGTATACACCTATATTAAGGCTCACCACCTTTACGAATATTCGGAGAAGGCTATTTGACCGCAACAAAACTGCGTGATCATATTGTAGAGGCCCTGGAAGAGGGCAAAGGGCAAGACATTCAGGCGTTAGACGTCTCCAACCTCACCCCCATTACGGATTTTATGGTGCTGGTCACCGGCACCTCAAACCGCCACGTTAAATCTCTCGTCGATCAGGCTATCGAGGCTGCGAAAGGCTGCGGTGGCAGGGTGCGGGGCGTGGAAGGGCGCGAAAGTAATGAGTGGGTGCTGGTGGATCTGGGTGATGTCATTGTCCATGCCATGCAGAAAGAGGCCCGCGAGTTTTACGACCTGGAGCGACTCTGGGTGGAAATGCCCGCTGACAGCGAAACCCGCGTCTAATTTCTGTCGCTGATGAAACTGACGATTGTTGCTGTGGGCAACAAGTCGCCGACCTGGGTAAAAGCGGGTTACGACGAATACGCCAAACGTTTCTCCCGCGAGTTACCCCTCGACCTGATTGAGATTCCTGCACCACGGCATCACCGCGATCCATCCAGGTTCAAGCAGTTGGAAGGCGAGAAAATGCTGGCTTGCCTGGCCTCGGATGACTGGGTGGTGGCGCTGGAAGAAGGTGGGCGTGCGGTCACCAGTCCGCAACTCGCTGAAAAGCTTTCTGCATGGCAGATGAACGGCCAGAATGTGGTATTTCTGGTGGGTGGCTCTGATGGTTTGGCAGATATCGCATTGAACCGAGCTAACGAACGTATGTCTTTGTCTTCATTAACATTTCCCCATTACGCAGTACGTGTAATACTTGCCGAAGCGTTGTATCGTGCGCGCAGTATCGGTACGGGTCATCCTTATCACCGGGCATAAACGGCGACCTGCGTTCGGCAGGTGCAGACAGGCATAGAGTAGGACAACTCAATTGGTTGGTTTAGCCATAAAAGATCCCAGCAGGGAGAAGCAGTTATTTGCGTCACGTGCGCTTGCGCTGTTCGTGATTATTCTGGTCATGGCTGCTCTGCTGATCCTGCGCTTTGTACAGCTGCAGATCTGGGAGCATGAGGCCTACCAGACCCGCTCTGATCAGAATCGCATTCAAATACAGCCTCTGCCGCCGCCGCGAGGTCTCATTTTTGACCGCAACGGTGAATTGCTGGCCGATAATCGAGATAGATCCAGTTTGTCATTGGTTACCGAGCGAATCGATAATCTGGCCGCTACCCTTGAGCGCCTCGGTCGTCTGGTGAGCGTCACGCCAGCAGATATCTCTGAGTTTGAGAGTCGTCTGCGCCGTAAACGGCGACCATTTGAGCCGGTAGCTTTGCGGCAGGCTTTAGACGAAGACGAAATAGCCTTGCTGGCGGTTAATCGGCATCAGTTTTCCGGTGTTGAAGTCACGACAGAGCTCATCAGAAATTACCCCTATGGTGAATTGTTTGCTCATGCAGTGGGCTCTGTGCGTCGAATCACCGAGAGTGATCTCAATACACTCGACCCGGTGACTTACAGTGCAACCAAATTTGTTGGCAAGCGCGGCGTTGAGAAATTTTATGAACGATCGCTGCATGGCGAAGTCGGATATCAGCAGGTAGAAACGGACGCGCATGGAAGAATCCGTCAGGTGCTGGATATCAGTCCTCCAGTTGCAGGTCAGAATATAAGCCTGCAGCTGGACAGTCGGTTGCAGATTGCGGCGACCGCAGCCCTGGGAGATCGTCGCGGTGCTGTAGTGGCGATGGACCCTCGCTCAGGGGGCTTGCTGGCTCTGGTCAGTCATCCGGGTTATGACCCGAATCTGTTTATCACCGGTATGAGCTCAGAGCAGTATGGTGAGATGTCCCATTCGCTGTATAAGCCGTTGTTCAATCGCGCCATTAATGGCCAATACGCGCCGGGTTCGACATTTAAACCGGTGGTGGGACTGGCGGCTATTGTTGAGCGGGTAATCACCTGGGAAGACACCATAGAAGATAACGGTTTTTTCAAGTTGCCCAATCAGGACCGAATCTACCGAGATTGGAACTGGACCCGCGACAACGCTGGAGGTCAAGGTACTGTAAATTTGCATCGTGCCATTTATCGATCATCCAATGTTTTCTTTTATGATATGGCAACACGTATGCCGGTGGAGCATCTGGTTTCTTTTGCCCGTCAATTTGGGTTTGGTAAAAATCTTTCGTTTGATCTTGCAGATGCAAGCGTCGGCCTGATGCCGGATCCGATCTGGAAACGGGGTTATAAAGGCGAAGTCTGGTATCCAGGCGACTCGATTAACATGGGTATTGGTCAAGGTGACGTGCTGGTCACCCCGATGCAGATGGCGGTTGTGGCCTCAACACTGGCAAACCGAGGCGCCGTGGTGCGACCTCGCTTGCTGTTGTCCAGTGATGCACCCCTGCCTGAAGTAGACCCACCCGCACCGTTGCCACGGGTAGAGGGTCCGAATCCGCAGGATTGGGAAAATATGGTTGATGCCATGGAAGACGTGGTACACCGTGGCAACAAAGGCTTTCGTGGTAACGGCACAGCCTGGTATGAAATCGGCCGGGATATTTCTTATCGAATGGCTGGCAAGTCCGGCACCGCGCAGGTGGTTGCGATCCGCCAGGGTGAAGAATATGACGCTGAAATCCTGGAGGAGTTTAATCGTAAACATGCGTGGTTTATCGCCTTTGCACCCGCTGACAATCCAATTATAGCGCTGGCGGTTCTGGTCGAAAATGGTGGTGGCGGCAGCAAGGTCGCAGCCCCTATAGCGCGTCAGGTTGTAGACGCTTACCTGCTTCCTCAGTTGGCGGCGCGGGAAGATGAGCAGCGATTTTATCCGGGCTTTACCGCAGCACGAGCGCGATCTGCGGTCAAACTGGTTCTACAAGATTCATATTGATCCTATCCTGTTTTTTCTGCTGAGCGCGGTGGTCGTATACGGCCTGATCGTTCTGTATAGCGCAGTGGGACAGAGTGATGCATTGTTCCAGGCACAGCTGATTCGATTGATGCTGGCTTTTGCTGTTTTGATCGTGGCTGCCCAACTGCCACCACAGTTGTATATCCGCTGGGCGCCTGTGGTCTACCTGCTTGGCCTGGTATTGCTGGTACTTGTGTTGCTGGTTGGCGTTACCGTCAAAGGCTCGCAACGCTGGTTAGACATTCCCGGTCTGATTCGCTTTCAACCTTCGGAATTGATGAAAATAGCTGTGCCCATGGCGGTGGCCTGGTACTTTCACAGCCGACCCTTGCCGCCTTCGTTTAAGGACGTGTGTGTTGCGCTTGCGATAGTTGCCATGCCTGCAGGGTTGATCATTATGCAGCCTGATCTGGGCACCGGTATTTTAGTGGCTGGTGCGGGTCTTGCTGTGGTGTTGCTGGCGGGTTTGCCCTGGCGCTGGATCTTATATGCATTTCTGGCCTTAGCAGCAGCTGCGCCGGGATTGTGGTACACCTTACAGGACTATCAGCGTCAGCGAATTCTGACTCTGTTCGACCCCGAAAGTGATCCGCTGGGGGCCGGCTGGAATATCATTCAGTCAACAACCGCAATTGGGTCTGGCGGTTTGTTTGGCAAAGGCCTGTTGCAGGGCACCCAGAGCCACCTGGAGTTTTTGCCTGAAGCGCGGACTGATTTTATTATCGCCGTTGTTGGTGAAGAGCTGGGTCTGGTTGGTGTGGTGGCGCTTCTGATTCTTTATCTGCTCTTGATTGGTCGGGGTCTGTATATGGCAGCCCATGCGGAAAGCACGTTTGGCCGTCTGCTTTCAGGCGCGCTCATCCTGACGTTTTTCGTCTACGTTTTTGTCAATATCGCTATGGTGAGCGGATTGCTGCCCGTTGTCGGTGTGCCGCTGCCATTGGTCAGCTATGGTGGCACCTCCGCTATCACGCTGATGGCGAGTTTTGGAATACTCATGGCCATTAGGATGCATAAAGCATGGTGATGCGAAAAATCTTATCTCTCTGCTGTGTTGTGTTGGCCTGGCCCGCGCTTGCCCAGGAGAGTTTTCCTCAGCCTTACGCTGAGCGTGCAGATGTGGCCGCATATATTTCAGAATTGGCTGAGCAGCATGGATTTGCGGAGCCTGAGCTCAAGGCTTTGTTTGCCCGCGCGCAACAGCGCCAGGACATTATCGAGCGCATCTCCCGTCCCGCGGAAAAGACCTGGTCATGGGCCCGGTATCGAAAGCTGTTAGTTGACGAAGCGCGCATTGAGAAAGGCGTTGCGTTCTGGGCGGATCATGTCGAAACGTTGGCGCAGGCGCAGCAGGTTTTTGGTGTTGAGCCGGAATATGTACTGGCGATACTGGGTATCGAAACCCGCTACGGCGAA
>CBDUMB010000234.1:0-5764 GCA_965368205.1 uncultured Pseudomonadaceae bacterium
CTGAGAAATCATCTCGCACACAAAACAACGGACAAAGCACCACATAGCCTGCAAGTTCCGGCCTCTCACTACGTGAGCGAGGAGCAGCTTGAGCATGAGTTAGAAATGTTGTTCAGAAAGCGCCCTTTGCTGGTGGCGTTGACACCGCATATTCCAAATCCCGGTGACTACTTGACGCATGAGGCAGTAGACACCAGTTTGCTGCTGGTACGGGATCGAGCGGAAAATGCGCGTGCCTACATCAACGCCTGCAGACATCGTGGGGCACGCCTGGCAGAAGGCATGGGTAAAAAAGCCACCTTTTCCTGCCCCTTCCATGCGTGGAACTGGGGCCTGGACGGGAAAATCATTGCCAGGCCCAACAGTCACGATGGGTTCGCGGCAGCAGATGCCCGCTATGACCAATTGGTTGAAGTACCTTGTTACGAAACGGCAGGGTTGATTTTCGTGTTACTGGAGGGCGACGATATAGAAGCTCAGGTCCACAACATGATGGGGGCAGCCTTAACCGAACTCGCTAACTACGATATTGCCAACACGCAATACATCGACAGCCGAACCACAGAGCTGGCCTGTAACTACAAGTTCTTTCTTGATGGATTTGCTGAGTCTTATCATATTGCGCCATTACACAAAGACAGTATTCATCCGTTCTATTATTCGAACTCAACCCTCGTTGATCAGATGGGAGAAGTGGTTCATCTGGTATCGCCGCGGAAAACCATCGACAAGGAATTTGCCAAGCCCGAATCAGAGCAAGGCCAGGTGCTTCCGTACTGTACAACTGAATATCTGATCGCGCCGAATGTACTGCTCACCCACCAGGTGGACCACATTCAATTCTGGCGTGCCTACCCCGTTGATGGTGCCAATCGCTGCCGCGTTGAACTTAATGTGTTCTGGCCTAAACCCCTGGACGCAGAAGCGGAGCGCAAAGCAAATCTTAATGTTGATCTCGTTTGGCAGGTAACCACCGAAGAGGATTTCCCACAAAGCGTTGCCATTCATCGCAATCTCAGGAGTGGCGCACTGCCAGAACTGGTCTTCGGCCAGAACGAACCCGCGCTCATCTACTACCACCAGAACATCGCCAAAGCGATTGGTAGCGACCGCTTGATTCCACTCGTTCCGATAGCCGACTAGATCAGCCATACTCATCCCCAGGTGGACGCACGTTTCACTTCAGCTCTATAATGGTTCCATTATGGAGCCAGAATATGCCTGATCTATCTATTAAAAATGTGCCCGAGCACGTGGTCGCCAAACTGCGTCAACGAGCAGTAGACCACCACCGGTCTTTACAGGGCGAGCTGCTGGACCTTGTCTGCCGCTCCACCGAAGAAGATGCCCTTGAGCCCACAAGCATTGAGAAAGAAGGCGCATCATCCGGCTGGTTATCCATCGAAGAACTCGCAACTGAACTTAAATTATCGCAGCGCAAGGCAACCACCACCGTACCGCTCGCAGTAGATCTTATTCGGCAGGATCGCGACGCAAGATGAGCCGTGAACTGTTTGTTGCCGAACCTGTGAAGACCTATCACACGCTTCCCCCAATTGTTGTGGATTGCAGCCTGCTGGCAGCGATTCTGTTCAATGAGCCTTCGCAAGAGGAAGCGCTTAAATTGCTTTCCGGAAAATCTCTACACGCACCGAATCTTATTGACCATGAGATCATCAGCGTCGCTGTCAAAAAATCAGAAGCTAAAGCTGGAGTAGTGGTTACCAGAGGGTTAGACGGTTTTAGAAAGCTCAGGTTAGCTCGTCACAACATCGACCACCACGCCCAGTTCGAGCTTGCTCTGCGCCAGAAAATATCCGCCTATGACGCTGCCTATTTGCAGCTTGCAGTATCACTCAACGCCCCACTTGCTACCTATGATCGTGTACTGGCCGCAGCGGCCAGCAAGGTGCTTTCGTCGCGATAACAATCTGATTGGTTGGTCGACGCCACAGCAGCGACCGGTCACAGCCTGTCGAGCTAACGACTAACCTCTTCGGGCTGAAACTGCTCACCCGTCCCCGGCAGAAAATAGGGTCCATTGGGACCGCTAAACCCTTGCAGGAAGGTGACCGAAGTCTCCAGGGTGAGTTCACGTCGGGTGTTGAGTGCAGCAACCAGCGCCTCGTAGTCTGGCCCGTTACCGCCGAGGGCAACGGCATCACGAGTCGCTTGCCAATGCTCAACGCTGGCGTACCGGGTCACCAGTATTGCCTCGTCGTATTCAAGACCATTATCCTGGTGCACGGTAAAACCTGAATTCTCCATACCGCCCGCTTTATCGTTCGGTTTTACATTGATGACCTGCCACATGCCGACCACCCGGGCGCCAATCTTTTCAAAATAGGGCCACACTCCGGTCTGACTTGCATGCAGAAACTGCGGGAAGCTACCCTTCCTGATCTTCCAATGGCGCATGGTTGTTATCGGGGTGCCCGTGGTGACAGCAACCTGATTACGCACCGGCACAGGCGCCTGATCCTGCGCTTGAACTTTATCAACGGCAAACAAAACAAAACACGTTACAACTAACGAATAATAAATTCGCATATCCAACCCTCCAGCGAAATAGTTAAAAACATCATAGTAAAGGCAGACCTACTTCGGCTCCGAAGCCAGTCGCTCTGGCGTTAAAGATGAAAGTGGGCCCAGCGACAGAAGCTTGGGAAACAGGCCACACCAGCTGCCAACAACCACCAGTGTCCCAACGCCGCCTGCGACCACCGAAATGACCGGCGTGGTCAGCTCTGCGACCAGCCCTGATTCAAAACCACCCAGCTCATTGGAAGAGCCAATGAAGATGGAACTTACGGCTGAAACCCGTCCTCGCATTTCGTTTGGCGTACTCATCTGTGTAATGACCTGTCGAATCACCATGCTGACATTGTCGAATGCGCCAGTCAGTGCCAGCGCTGCCATTGAAAGCCAGAAGTTCGTAGAGATACCGAACACAATGGTTGCTACTCCAAAACCGGCCACTGACCAGTAGAGAATGTGACCGGACCGCCTGATAGGTGGCAGGTGTGCCAGCAGAAGCGCCATGACAACGGCACCGGCAGCAGGTGCGGCACGCAACCATCCCAGGACGACTTCAGGTTCAAGTCCAAGCGCGCTGGCATCAACACTGTCACGCGCGAATATGGGCAGCAGGTAAACAGCGCCACCAAGCAACACTGCAAAAAGATCGAGAGAAATGGCGCCGAGCAGCACCTGACGATGCCAGACGAATTTCAGCCCCTCGACAACCTGACCAACCATGTTGCCGCGCGGGCTGCGCAATGCCTCTGGTAAGCGCATGCCTGCAAGAAAAAGAATAAACGCCGCTGACGAAAGTGCGCTCAGAAAGTATGCAGCCTGAATATTGATGGCGATCAGAATGCCACCAAGGGCGGGGCCTGCAATCCCTGTGACCTGCATCAGGCTTGTTCGCCACTTAACCGCGTTCTCGAACAGTTCGACCGGGACAAGTAGCGGCAGGATGGCAGCGCGTGCAGGCCAGCCGATACGCAGAAACGTGGCATCAATGAACAGCAGAACATAAAGCCATTCAACCGGTGCGTTGTTGTAGCTTGCAATGCCTAAGGCGAGCGAGGAAAGGGTGGCGCCCAGAAGGCTCCACATCATCAGTTTGCGACGATCGAAGACATCAGCAAGGTAGCCGGCGGGCAGCGTGAAAAGCAACATGGGAATGGCTTGCACCAGGCCAACCAGGCCCAGAGACAGAGCCTGCTCAGTGCGATCATACACCTCCCAACCAATGGCAAGGCTTTGCGCTGCAGTGCCCATGCCGACAAGGCAGGTGGCCACCAGGAAATTACGGAACAAAGGGATCCGCAACGCAGCGTATGGGTCATGAGGATTTGGCAAAGCGGAAAGCCTGTTTTAGATTCAGCGATTCTACACCGTCACGTCTGTCAGTGACTGACCCAGACAAACTGCGCTCGGCACTCAAGTACTTTTAGCTCACCATCAGAAAGACGGTTATAGTTTCTATTGTCAGGCCAGGCTTCAGTTAACGCACTATTCGAGTTAACGCATTTTTGGAGGAGAACCAAATTGAGCGACGATTTGCTATTTGCAGGATTAAAAGTATTAGACGTTAGCTCATGGATTGCTGCACCCGCTGCCGCGGCAATTCTTGCGGATCTAGGCGCTGAGGTTATTAAGATTGAACAACCTGAGGTCGGGGATGGGTATCGCAACTACTATCTGCTGCCCCCGAGTCCAGATGCCGAGGTCAATTTCACCTGGGCGCTTGATAATAAAAACAAACGTTCCCTTTCCTTGAACCTGAAATCTGAGCAGGGCAAAAAAATTCTCCATCAACTGGTGGCGGCGTGTGATGTGTACATTACCAACCAGCCTCTACCCATGCGCCGTGCACTTGGCCTGATGTGGGAAGACTTGCAGCCGTTGAATGAGCGGATGATCTACGCCTCTCTGACCGGGTACGGCGAAGCCGGTCCAGAAAAGGACAACGAAAGTTTTGATCTGGTGGCCTACTGGTCACGCTCCGGATTGATGCACCAGATGCGCCACAAAGGCACAGAGCCATTTCAGGCCATGGCTGGCATGGGTGACCATCCAACGGCTGTGGCGCTGTATGCCAGCATCGTTACGGCGTTGTTAAAACGGGAGCGCACGGGTAAAGGTACCAAAGTGCACACCTCTCTTCTGGCCAATGGTCTGTGGTCCTCCTCCTGTTTTGCACAGGCCGCCTGGGCAGATGCGGATTTTTCTCAGATTCCCGGCCAGCGTCTGACCACGGCGCTTTACGAAGCCAGCGACGGTCGCTGGATTCAGTTTTCCATGTTGCGCCAGGCGGAAGAGTTTGACCGTCTGCTCATTGCGCTGGGTCATCCAGACTGGCTGTTGGACGAGCGGTTCTCCACCCCTGAGAACCGGCTCGAGCATGCGGAAGTGTTTACGCAGATGATTCGTGAAGTCATCGCTCAACGCAGCTCTGATGAATGGATGGCGCTGTTTCACTCTGAAGATATTCCCGCTGCATTGGTGGCGCAATTCCAGGATTTACCCAATGATCCCCAGGTAATCGCCAATGATATGGCAATGCCAGCGGCGGAAAATGTTGGGATGGCACGCGTGGTGCGAGACCCCATAAATGTGGATGGCGTGGCGCGTGTGGGTGCGACCAGGGCGCCAGACATCGGTGAGCACAGCGATGCAATTCTTAGAGAGCTGGGTTTTAGCGAGGAACAGGTTCTGCAATTCAGGCAGCAGGGTATTATTTGATCACCGGCGTTGCGAGTGCCTGGCGCGGAGGCTTGCTCTGCAGTTCCAACCACCCTTGGATTTGTTACTGTTCTGATCGTTTGGTTTTGTTGAGATAGGAGCACTTCGTGTCAGAACAGCCTTTTGCTGGAATTCGGGTCATTGAGTTTGGTCAGTTTGTCGCCGTGCCGGTTGCGGCCCAACTGCTCGCCGATGGTGGCGCTGAGGTAATTAAGGTGGAAACACCCACAGGTGACCCGATTCGCGGCATCCTACCACTGGCGCCTGGGGAGTCGCGCTACTTCATTACGCGCAATAATGGCAAACACGCTTTACCTCTGGCATTGAGTGACCCTGCAGCACGCCCGGTTATAGACGCCTTAACCGCAAGTGCAGATGTGGTGCTGATGAACCTCAGGCCAGGGCTTGCTGAAAAATTGGGGTTAGATTCAGATCAGCTGCTGAAAAAACACCCCAAACTGATCGTCGGGTCGGTCACCGGGTTTGGCCTGCATGGACCGGAAGCACACGA
>CBDUMB010000235.1:0-5720 GCA_965368205.1 uncultured Pseudomonadaceae bacterium
GTGAAGAAGATGCGCACATCACCATTGACGACTTCACCAAAGTGCAGCTGAAAGTGGCCAAAGTGATTGCTGCAGAACCGGTAGAAGGCGCTGATAAGCTTCTGCAGCTGACACTGGATGTTGGGGATCACCAACGTCAGGTCTTCTCTGGCATCAAAGCAGCCTACAAAGCAGAGGATCTGGTAGGACGACTCACCGTTGTGGTGGCCAACCTGGCGCCACGGAAGATGCGCTTTGGTGTATCTGAAGGCATGGTGTTAGCCGCTGGACCCGGCGGTGAGGAGATCTTTCTGCTGTCCCCGGATAGTGGCGCCACCCCTGGCATGGATGTCAGCTAACGAACCCAGGAGCACCTAGATCGTGGCTGAGCTCGGGCTTCTGCTGATAGGCGCACTGTTGGTCAACAACTTTGTGCTGGCTCAATTTCTAGGCCTTTGCCCTTTCATGGGCATTACCCGGGGATATGACACCGCCCTGGCAACAGGTCTGGCCACCACCTTTGTGCTGACCCTGGCAGCCACGTTGTCCTACCTGCTTTATCACGGCATTCTGGTGCCGTTAGAAGTGACCTATCTGCGCATCATCCTGTTTATCGTTGTCATTGCCGGCGTTGTGCAACTGGTCAAATACTACCTTGAAGCCACGTCGCCGATTCTGCACCAGCTGCTGGGCATCTACCTGCCTCTGATCACCAGCAACTGTGCGGTGCTGGGGGTTGCCCTGCTGGCAGTGAATCAATCCCTGACGCTACTGCAGACCATGGTCTTCAGCGTGGGTGCCGCTGGCGGCTTTACCCTGGTGATGGTGCTGTTTGGTGCCATGCGCGAACGTCTGCAGCACGAGGGCATTCCGCAACCTTTCCAGGGTGTGCCGATTGCGCTGATCAGTGCCGGCATCATGAGTCTGGCATTTATGGGCTTTCAGGGACTGGCAGGGTGAGCTGGTTAACGCCTTTATTACTGATAACCGCTCTGCTGCTGTTTGCCGGTGCCCACCTGCTCTTACAAAGGCGCTATCCACGTAATCCGCAAACGCTGGTGGATCGAATAGATGCCATGCTGCCTCAAACCCAGTGCGCGCAATGTGGCTATCCCGGGTGTCGCCCGTACGCGCAAGCCATTGTGCAGGGCGCCAGCTTGAATCTCTGCCCCCCTGGCGGACGTTCCGTACACCTGCAGCTGATAGAGCTGATGGGTGGCACAGATGAACCTCCCCCACAACAGAATGCACCTGCAGTTGCCGTGATTGATGAAAGCCGATGTATCGGCTGCACCCTGTGTCTGCCACCTTGCCCGGTGGACGCCATTGTCGGTGCAGGCAATCTCATGCATACGGTCATTGAAGCGGAATGTACAGGCTGTGAACTGTGTATACCGGCCTGTCCTGTGGACTGTATTTCCCTGAAGCCCATTAATGGCGAGCCGGTTGTGCAGTCAAGACCGCGCAGGCGACCTGCGCGTCAGCCCACTACCGAGGCCAGACCCCGAGCCTGCATCAACTGCAGCCGCTGCAATCCGGTCTGTCCGGTGGATTTACCGGCGCAGGAGCTATTTCAGCTTGTCTCTCATCAACAGCTGGACCGCGCCGTCGAATTTGGTTTAAACGAGTGTATTGAATGCGGTTTGTGTGACCGCGCCTGCCCCAGCGACATTCCGATGGCCCGACTGTTCGCCGCTGCCAAACAAACACTGTTAGTCCAGGAGGCAGAGGAAGCGGCAAAATCTCACTACAAAAAGCGCTATGAGGCTCATCAGTTACGCGAACAACAGACGCTTGCAGCCGCTGCTGACAAGCGTGCGGAACGTCTGAAAAAAGCTGGACGATGGTCATGAAAACCCATCAGATCATGCTCTGGGTAATGATCGCTCTGATACCAGGAACGGTTGCCATGACCTATGTCCTGGGTCTTGGCGTATTGTGGAATCTCACCATTTTAAGTCTGGCTTGCGTGCTGTGCGAAGGTCTCATCGGATTTGCGCGGGGCAAAACTACTGCCGACGTCCTGCACCAGCTGCAGGATTGCAGCGCCCTGGTCACTGCCTGGCTGATCGCCATCTGCCTGCCCCCTTTCTGCGAGATAAGCATCCTGCTTATCGCTGCGGTTTCTGCCATTGGTCTCGCCAAGCAGGCTTATGGGGGCCTCGGGCATAACCTTTTTAATCCGGCGATGGTGGGCTACGCTGTTGTGCTGGTGTCATTCCCCCAGGACCTCGCCAACTGGCCAGGGCTTGCTCAGGCCAGCCCTGATGCCTTGAGTGGCGCCACCTTGTTAACCGAATTTCGCTATCGCCAGGGATTAACGACCGAAGAATTTGTGTTTGCCTTTGGCCAGGCGATCGGCGATCAGAAACTGATTGTATTCAGCTTTCTTATCGGTGGCCTGCTACTTACTTTTCGTCGGCTCCTGGCCTGGCGGATTCCAGCAGGTATGTTTGCCGGGTTGCTGTTAGCCAGCTTGTTTGGATATGACGCAGGCTCTTCGGCGAGCCTGGGCTCGCCATGGTTTCACTGGACGACCGGCGGATTTATGGCAGCGGCTTTTTTCATTGCCACAGATCCTGTCACCCATCCGCGCGGAGCCCGGCAGCAGATTCTCTTCGGTCTGACAGTGGGCGCTCTCATCTATTTAATCAGAGGATTTGGCGTTTATCCGGACGGCATCGCGTTTGCCATTCTATTTGCCAACTGTTTAACACCCCTACTGAACCGCCTTAATCTAAGTAAAGCGAAGACAGAACATGATCGTCAGGCAGATCATGTCTAAAGTCATGGTCCTGAAAGTATTCACGCCCCTGCTGATCATCGGCGGTCTTTGCGGGGTTTTGCTCATTCTGACCAATCAATTCACAGCGGCAGATATTCAGGCCAATCGCGAGGCGCGGACGCGGGCATTGCTAGAAGAAATGCTGGGACAACCGCTGCCTGCGCAAACCAATATCGAGGCGGACGTTTTTGGCACTTGTACAACCTGGTTGTTCACCCGCGCCGAAACTGCGGGTTACGCTGGTCCAATTTACCTTACAGCTCTGTGGCGCGTGGGCCAGGCATCTGCGGATACGCAAGGCCTCAGCATGCGCGTCATCGCTCATCGGGAGACGCCAGGAATTGGCGACTTTATAGATCACACACGCAGTCCATGGATGACAGAATTAGACAACACAAGTGCACAGGCATACGCGCAGTTGGATGCCGTCAGTGGCGCCACTATCACCAGCAACGCCATTAAGCGGGCTGCCAGCGAGATATTCAACCGACTGGAGATTTACTGTGGGGGATAATACTCAGGTGTTACGCAGCGCGGTGTTGACCCACAATCCTGCATGGGCACAGCTGCTGGGCCTGTGCCCGTTAATGGCTGTAAGCACAACCGTGGTAAACGCATTGGGATTAGCGGCTGCCAGCAGTTTTGTTGTGATCGGTAGCAACGTGATGATTTCAAGCCTGCGCCATCACATTCCAGAACAAGCTCGCCTGCCCTGTTTTGTATTGATCATTGCAACGTTTACAACCGTGACCACCATGGTACTGGAAGCTTTCAGCTACGAGCTTTATCTGAAAATTGCCTTGTTTGTGCAGATCATTGTTACCAACTGTATGATTCTGGGGCGCGCCGAAGCGTTTGCCAGCCGCCAACCCGTAGGCCCAGCCTGCCTGGACGCACTGGGCACCGCAGTGGGCTTTGCCATCGCGCTCATCGCCCTGGGTAGTGTCAGAGAGTTACTCGCTTATGGTTCGCTGTTACGAGATGCAGACCTGCTTTTTGGCCCTGACGCCCAGCAGTGGAGTCTGCAGCTCATGGATATCGGCCCGCTGCCGCTGGCGGCTTACGCGCCCGGCGCGTTTATTGTAGCTGGCCTGATGTTTGCCCTGATAAAGGCTCTGGGGCGACGAGACCCCACCGCCAGCGAACCCGAAATTGAAGGATCTCAATCATGAATGCGGCTAAGCGCGAACAGATTTTTGCACGCCTGCAGGCGGATAATCCGAACCCAACCACCGAGCTGAATTACAACAGCGCCTTTGAGTTGCTGATTGCGGTGATATTGTCCGCGCAGGCCACCGATGTCAGCGTGAACAAAGCCACCGGTCCTCTATTCAGCGTTGCCAATACCCCTGAAGCCATCTACAGATTGGGCGTAGGCAAATTGAAGACGTACATCAAAACCATCGGGTTGTTTAATACCAAGGCAGCCAACGTCATCAAAACCTGCAAAATCCTGATGGACGAATACAATAGCGAAGTGCCCGAGGATCGCGAAAGCCTGGAAAAACTGCCCGGCGTCGGTCGCAAAACCGCAAATGTCATTCTGAACACAGCATTTGGTCACCCCACCATCGCTGTCGACACACACATTTTTCGAGTGTCCAACCGCACTAAAATTGCCATGGGCAGCAACGTTCTGCAGGTGGAGAAAAAGCTGCTGAAAGTAGTGCCCGAGGCGTACAAACGCGATGCTCACCACTGGATGATCCTGCATGGTCGCTACGTGTGCATCGCTCGTAAACCACGCTGCGGTGCCTGTAGCATCGAAGACCTGTGTGAATACAAAGATAAAACCGACATTGCCTGAAGCCGCAGAGTTACAGGTCGACCAGTTCTACTGCATCAATGGGCGCGCCAAGAAAGTGACCGCCCACAGATTTGAAGCGTGGCGCACCATCGGTTGCCAGGTAGGCAACTTCACCGCGGGCATGGGTAGCCAGCAGCAGATCCTGTGTACGCAATTGAGCCACCACCCATCTGGCGGTGGTCTCCGCAGAATCCACGATACTTACGGCTTCATCTCGCTCGCCCGAGGCCGTCACCTCATCGAACAACGTCTGTAACAAGGGTTGGAAAACCGGAAAATGGGTACAACCCAGCAGGACTGTACTGGGACCGGAAGTGGTAAATCCGCGCAATGAATGCGCCAGCACAGTTTGCACAAATTGCGTATCGACTGGGCCCTGTTCTGCCAGTGTGACCCACAACGGACAGGCTCTGCCGTGTACAGGTTGCCCAGCGAGCATTTTCATCAGCGCCCGCTGATAAGCGCCTCCATTAATTGTACTTTCGGTGGCTAATACCAGTACGCCGCTGCCATCAGCAGCCTGGCGGGCGGCCAACGCCGCGGCCTGGGCGCCAGGTTCAACCACGCCAAAAACGGGTAAGGGTGCAAACTGCTGCTGCAGGGCCTGCAATGCAAACGCGGATGCCGTGTTGCACGCAATCACCAGCGCTTTCACACCTCGATCCACCAGGGTTGTGGCGGCAGCGCTTGCGTATCTGGTTACTGTCGCGGGGGATTTGGTGCCGTAAGGCAGGCGGGCGGTATCACCAAGATAAACAAAGTTTTCCGCCGGCAGGTGTTTGCGCAACGCAGCGAGCACGGTTAGTCCACCCATGCCGGAATCAAATACGCCTATAGGCAGAGAAGCAGAATTAGTCAGCGTAGAGCACTCATCAAAGGCAGGTCTTCATGGTAGCCCGAGCGCGACAAGAAGTAACGGTTCTCGCTGAATGGAGAAGCCGTAAACGCGTCGGGGACTATTTATTCAACCAGCGCAGCACACCTTTTTTGACCTTACTGGCCGCATTGTCACCACCTGCTTGTGCCGAACCGAAATCAGGTCTGGCGTGGCCTTGAGCAGCAACACGTGGTGCCTGACCCGGGCTGACTTCTTTTTTGGCACGCAGCTCGCGGAGCCAACTGCAGGGGAACTGCGGGTGGCGGGCATGG
>CBDUMB010000236.1:0-5706 GCA_965368205.1 uncultured Pseudomonadaceae bacterium
TACTCGATTAACTCGTCCGGTCTGCTCGGGTGATACATAGGGCAGGGTACCCGTCAAAGACCCGGGCTGTAACATGGTCGGCTGGGCATGGGTGGCCAGGGTGGCCAAGCCGAAGTCGATGATTTTTACGCACAGCTCATGCTCTTCGTCCTGGCCGGTGAAGACAATAAAATTGGCAGGATTAAGGTCGCGATGGATAACGCCTTCATCGTGGATGGACTGCAGACTTAGAGCCATGGACTGAGCAAGTGAGAGCTGCTGTTCGAAAGTGATGTCGTGCCTGTTCAGGTAGTCGCGCAGGGACATTGCCTGGTCATCTTCAAAATACAGCGTGTGGTTCTGGTCGTCGTAACCCAGCGCCTGGCAGATGTAGGGGCTGGTCAGAGACTGGTTAATATCAAATTCGCGCTGATAGCGCGCTATGGCAGAGGGTGACAGGCTGCCAGGTTTAAGCAGCTTGGCTACCGCTGGCTGATCCTGCCAGACGACACGGCTGACGAGTGTGCTGTTGCTTTCATAGATCGTCTGATCCGCCGACATATTTTTTATCACACCCGTTATCGTGACAGTCTTTGCAGGCCTTCATCCTGATCCGAGGTTCGCTATACCACTTCAGGCGTAAACAAATAGCCGGTGCCGTGAATGGTGGCAATAATTTTGGCGTTAGCGGCGCGCTCGCCGAGCTTCTTACGCAACTGTCCAACCAGCACATCAATATACCGATCGTCAGGGAACCACTCGCGATTGCGAATTCGATTCATCAGCTGGTCGCGGTTCATAACTTCTCCAGCCTGTTCCATAAAGGCCAGCAGCAGTTGGTATTCGCCGGCGGATAGCTGAATGGGCTGACCCTCCGGGGTGGTCAGTTCGCGCTTGTTCAGGTCCAGGCTCCAGCCATCGAAGGTGCGCATATGATTGCGTTTGCGTTGTTTCTGCTGAATCTGCACGCGTCGAATCAGATTGCGTGCACGCGATAAAAGCTCGCGTGGGTCAAAGGGTTTTGTCACGTAGTCATCGGCGCCACTCTCCAGGCCGAGGATGCGATCAATCTGCTCCTGCTTGCTGGTTACTAAAATAATGCCAATGTCTGAATGTGCGCGGATTTCCCGGGTCAGTGTGAGACCATCTTTGCCTGGCAATTTGATGTCCAGCAACACAAGGATAACGTCGGTGTTTTCGACAATTTTCTGTACTTCATCGCCGGACCCGGTGGAGGAAACCCTGTAGCCTTCGTCTTCGAAGTAAGCTACCAGTTGCTCGCGGGTGATCGGTTCGTCTTCGACGATTAGAATGTGGTCAGGTTCGCTCATAGTTCCCAGTCCTATTGGAACGTTTTTGGTCAGTCTTGTAAGCTGCCAAGTAACGCATTATGCCAAGCAAAACTCAAGCCGAAGGGCCGTTTTGTGGTCCAGGATGCGCACCTGTTCACAACCACCCCGGCCTATTTTTCGCCGCTTAACGAGATACAGCACACATGATCGTTATTCCTGCCGAAAGCCTTTCAGCTGAAGCTCTGCAGGGCATTATCGATGCCTTCATTCTGCGTGAAGGAACAGACTACGGCGCCGTAGAATTTTCGCTGGAGCAGAAACGTAACAGCGTGCGCAAGCAACTTGCCAGTGGCGAGGCGCAAATCTGTTTTTATCCTGAAAACGAGCACATCGATATCCAACGGGTTGACCGCTAACCAGGCAGCTGCAACCCGCTATCGGAGCTGCGCGCAGATCTTTGACGCCACTTTGCCAGCCTTCTGCCAATAACCAGTTCTGCACCGGTCAACTCAGTCGCCACCCTGCAAAGTGCCGGGAAATTGACGTTCCTCAATCGTTAATTTTGTAAAAAGCCTCTTCCAGCCCTGATCACCAGCACATTTGTGAACCGTGTATCGGTTTTCCCCCGCCAGCCTCGGTCAAATAGCCCCGCTGTCTTGAGATCGCCGTCAAACGCGTCAATGCAGCCAACAAATTGACGTTTATGACCCAGTTAACGGATCACTGGGCTTACAACGGTAAGTATCTGATTTACCGAAGGACATGGTGGAACAGGCCAGTGATTGCCAACACACAATTTAATTTTACGCGACAGCAAGTTGGCATGGTTATGCTGGTTTGCGGTGTTTTGTTTGGCGCTACCTCCAGCTATGCGATTGGTACCGACGCTGGCGTCAATATCTCCAACACCGCAACTGCCACGTTTTCAGTCAATGGTGCAACCCAGACCCCGGTTAACAGCAACACGGTGCAGACCATCGTTGATGAATTGCTCGACGTGGTTGTTGTTGATGACAACAGTGGACCGGTTGCCGTGGGCGCTGGCGCCACCGGCGCGATTCTTCAGTTCACCGTTACCAATAATGGCAACGGTAACGAGGTGTATCGAATCATCGCCGATGCTGATGTGAACGAAGGCGGGTTCAACCCGCTTCTCAACCAGCTGTATATCGAAAGTAACGGCTTACCCGGATTACAGGTTGGTGGGGATACCCCTTATGTCCCTGGCAGCGCGGACCCACTGATTGCTGAAGACAGCACGCTGATCCTGTACGTGCAGTCCGACATGCCAGCTGGCCTGGTTCAGGGTGACAACGGCGACATCCAGATTCGAGCGATTGCTCAGACCATCCTTGCTGCAACAGGCGGTTTAGACAACCCGGACGATCCACTCTGGCCGATTCCCGGCACCAGTTACGCCACGCTTGGCGACGGCGGTGGCACGGCGGTGGTAGGTACCTCTGCAGATATCAATGCGCTTCTGCTGCGCACACAAGGTCGCTATCAGGTAAGCGAAGCGGTGCTCTCGATCGACAAAACCGCAGTCAGCGTAGTGGATCCCTTTGGCGGCACCACCATCGTGCCGGGTTCGGTGATCACCTATGAATTAACCCTTCGCGTTGTCGGCAGCGGTATAGCGCAAGCGGTGCAGGTCAGCGATGTGCTGCCTGCTGAACTCGAATACCAGCCGGACACCCTTACCGTGGCAGGTATTGCGGAAGACGATGATTTTGCGCCAACCGGCGTTGATAACTCTGGCTTTGATGCTGCCAACAGCACGCTGCTGGTCGAAACCGGTGATGTCGCAGGTGGCACTGCTGACATCGTCATTAGATTTGATGCTGCCATCCGTTAGGCAGGCAGCACCCACTCAAGCGCATTGAAATGATGCGCTTAACAAAGCAACTCACAGGAGGTTGAAATGACGCATCTTAATATGGACAAGATAGTGCGTTGTGGTCTGAATCAGTCTCGGCGTGCCGTGCGCATGCTGACTGTAATGTTCGCAGTACTTCTGGCCAGTGCAGCAGGATTTGCACATGCCCAGGTACAGCTGGACAACACAATAAAAAAGGTTGAAACCTTTGTTAACGCAGATGGTGATGTGGAACGCCGCCTGGTCGACGCGAACAGTGTCGTGCCCGGAGACGAACTGCAGTACACCGTGCGTTTCACCAACAACGGATCCCAATCGGTGGACGCCGGTTCCATTGTCATAACTGACGTGGTGCCAGCTCACACTGAATATCTGGATGGCACTGCCTTTGGGGCAGGTACACAGATCTGGTACTCCGTTGATGGCGAGATGTATGCACCCCCGACCGAGCTCACCGTTGTCAATGATGGCGTCGAGATGCTGGCGTCGGCAAAAGATTATCGCTCCATTCGCTGGACCTTTGCGCCAGCGCTTGATCCAGGTGATAGCGGCTACGTCTCTTTTAATGTTCGCTTGAAATGACCCTCTTTGCGATGTGTGTGGCCGGAGCAGCTTTAGCTGTCTCCGGTACTTGCGTTTGCGTGCTTGTTTCCAAACAAGCAATGGAGGCGATTTTCCAAGTCTTGGGGAAATTGTCGAGTTAATAACTTAAGGATAGAAGTAATGCAGTACTTAAAAAGACTAAGTCAGCTACTGCTCACAGTGACAGGATTGGGAATCAGTCTGTCTGCGTGGGCGGATGGTACTGACTCAGGAACCCCGGTCACTAACGATGTGCAGATGACCTTTACGGTCGGCGCTACCGCGCAGACGGCATCATCTGATGTGACCTTTGTTGTGGACCGTAAGCTGCGGCTTGACGTCGGTACGCCTAACGGCAACTGGGTCAGCGCTGTACCAGGCCAGGCGGGTGTAACCGCCTCGTCTGTGCAGTTTGCAGTGGTCAACAACTCTAATGACAGCGTTGACGTTGTCATCGCTCTGATTGATCAGGGCGCTTTGGATATCGACGGCTATGATCCAGCCGCGGCATCTCCTATTACACCGGTCGGCTTAACCGTCTGGGAAGATACCAACGCTGATGGCGTGCTTGATGGTGGTGAAAACGTGCTGGGCTCAGCCACAGGCGTTTATACCCTGACAGGCACTTTTGCTGAAGATGAAGAACGCACAATCTCTGTGAGCGTTGATGTCGCCGGTGCAGCTGTTGCCGAGCAATATCAGACCTATACCCTGGTTGCAGCAGTAGCTGACGCCGGCGTAGTCATAGCCAACGACGACAGCTCCAACGAAAGCCCCGGTGTTGCAGATGTGCCTGCGGCGTTGAACGATCTGGCTACGGTTGAAGTTGTATTTGCTGATGATGGCAGCACGTTTGCTGAAGACGAAGGTTTCAACTTTGTGACCGGACCTGCAGCCACAGGTGCATCCGATGGCGAGAACGATGGTCAGTCTTCCAATGCTGCGGGTTTCCGCACCGTGGGTGTTCTGGGTATCGTGAAATACGTTGAGGTATTGTGGGATCCAATTTCCGGTAACCAGTACACAGGTGCAGGAAACACAACGACAGGCAACGAGCCTAAGTCGATTCCAGGTGCTGTGCTGATGTATGTCATCGGTGTCAGCAACCAGTCTGCGCTGGCCGCGACCGGTGTTGTGATCACGGACAACGTGCCTGCAGGTGCTGCCGAACCATTGCAACTGGGTAACTCAGGTACCGTAGCTGGCATTGCACTGCCTGACACCGTTACTGTCGACATTGATGGTATTCCCGTTGTGCTGGACCTGGATAACACAGGCGTTGCCGTAGACGATCTTGTTTACGTACGTGAGTGTTCTTTAGTTGCTACTGACTCGGTAAACGCGGGTGTCGCATTCGCTGCTGATCCAAGTGAGGTTAACGCCTCGATGGGTGCAAGCTGTGATGGTGGTGCAACCGGGTACATAGTCTACTTTGCAACTGTAGACGATACCGCGTCTTAATCAGACGACGGTAACTCGACGCAAGTTATGCCCAGGACGGCGCATATAAGCGAACCAGGAACGCAGGGTCGGCGTAAGCCGGCCCTGTTTTCTTTGTGTGCGTGCCTGTTTTCTCTGCGCCCGCTAAAGGCGTGGTTGGCGATGCTGTTTTTCAGCATAACTTGTCTTCCGCTCTGGGCGATTCCGCCCGATACACCAGTCACCAACACGGCGATAGCCAGTTATCAGGTGAGTGGTGCAGATTTTTCCGCAAGCGGCAGCGCTACTGTGCGCACCGATCCCGCCGCAGGCAACAGCCCGCCGTTTGCATTGACCTTGGAACCGGCCGCTGTGCCGGAGAATGTCGCCGGTGCTGTGGTCGGCACAATTGCAGTAGCTGATCCGGATCCAGATGACATTCACGTGATTGTGGTAAATGACCCAAGATTTATTGTTGTGGGCACCTCGCTGCAACTGGCTGCTGACGTGGCGCTGGATTTTGAAACAACCACAACGGTAACGGTTGAGATCACTGTG
>CBDUMB010000237.1:0-5706 GCA_965368205.1 uncultured Pseudomonadaceae bacterium
AGGCACCTAGAGGAACCGCAACAACAAAAACCACCGCCAGCATCGTCCACACTGACCAGAGCGCGTATCTATCAAATAATTGCTTCACTTATAACTACTCAGTAAGCACCACGTTGTTCCAGCACGGCCGGAACAGTACGCAATAAAATCCATAAATCCAGACGCAGGCTGCGATTGCGCAGATACGCTATGTCGAGCCGAACGCGCTCATCAAAGTCGAGATCTCCACGTTTTTCTATCTGCCATAAGCCGGTTAAGCCCGGCTTCACTTCAAGCCGCTCGGTCTGCCACAGGGCATAGGTTTCACTCCCAAATGAAGTGGGACGAGGACCAACCAGAGACATGTCACCGCGAATAACATTCCAGAGCTGTGGCAATTCATCCAGACTTGTTTTGCGCAGAAAAGTACCCACACGGGTCACGCGTGGGTCATTCAGCATTTTGAAATCTGGCCCGTTGGAGGCCACATCACCGACAAGTTGAGACCTCAGCTGGGTAGCGTTCTGCACCATCGTTCTGAATTTGAACATGGTAAATTTTCGTCCGTCTGCGCCGGTACGTCCTTGCCGGAAGAAAACCGGCCCCCGACTGGATGCCGCAACAGCGGCAGCGATTAAACAAGCCAGCGGCAACAGAACAGGTAGCGCGACAAAACACACCAGTAGATCAAAAACCCGCTTACTCGTGGCATACTCCGCGTTCGCCACCAGCACACGCTCAGGTGCCGCCAGGGACTTTGGAATCGGATGAATCATGCTCAATGTGGCAAACCTTAAGAATTATAAAAACAACAGTGGAATTGAACCGCGGCAAGCTTAGCAAGCTACCGGGGCAGGAATAACCCGGTTATACAAGGTGCTCACACCTTGCCAACAAAGGCATTCTAGATAAGTACTCTGAAACTAGGCACCCTGCCGGTAATTCCACTCACTGAATTAACAAACATTTAACAATCTGTTGAACGGAAACCTATTAGATGGCCGACATGAACGTACCCAGTGATCCCAATGCAGAGGGTGAAGACAGCAACCTGCCGGAGGTGCGCCTGGAGTTAACCCAGGCGGGCGTGCGCCAGGTGATGTCTCTGTACACCGAAGAACAGGCAGGCCGGGCCCAATACGGCGGCATTTCTTTTGGTGTCGATGAGTTGCTTATGGCTTTACGCGAGCACTGGCGGACTGTCGCCATGTGTCTGCTTGCCGGTGTCTTGCTGAGCATTATAGTCCTTTCAGTGACCGCCCCCCTGTACACGGTAACCGCCCAGGTGGTTCTGGAACGGCAGGACCCCAGCGAAACCCGCGTTGCACCGGTGAATACCAGTTCAGCGTTTATTGCGACCCAGGCAGAAGTGATGCAGAGCCGGTCGGTACTTGCCGGGGCAGTCGAACTGACTCAACTTGAACACCCAGATCCGGAGCAGGACGAATTGGATGCCGCGCAGGAATCTATTCAAGCCAGCGCGGTCAGCGGCACACAAGTGGTTGCATTAAGTTATCTGGGGCTGGACCCCATTTACGGTATAGAACTGCTTAATGCAACTGTCGCCGCTTACAGAAATCGTCTTCAGCAGGAAGAAATCGAAAACCAGGATCAACGACTCAGCGCCAAACAAGCTGAATACGAAGCACTCCTTGCTGACATTCAGGCACTTGAGCAGCAGCTTGATACCCTGCGTCGCAACAACTTCAACGGTGGCAGCGCTGAAGACGCCGTGGCCGCACAGTTACAGATCATTCGAGATCAGACTCAACGCCTGGGCACCGTGCGACAGAATCGTATCGCCCTTGAAACCCAATTGCTCGCGGGGAGCATGTCTTCCGCCCTGAACGACAACCCCGTCACTCGCTCACTTCAAGACCGGCTGATACAGGCGGAGGCAGAACTCGCTCGGACCCGACAGACACTGCGTGCAGGACACCCAACTGTAGAGGCTGCGCAGCGCGAAGTGGACTTACTGCGCAACCAGTTGACCCGCACCGAACAGGCAACCCCGCTTCTGATCAACAAAGAAGTGGAAGCAGCCAAGGGTCTGGAAGAACAATTAAAAGCTGTGCTCAACGAAGAACGTGAGACGCTGGCGCAAGCTGAGCGGCTTCGAAGAGAAGAAAGGCTGGTCGCTGAAGAACTGAGTCAAACCCAGGAACTGGTCGACGAGCGACGTCGCGCACTGTTGGATCAACGTTTACTCAAACGGCTTGCGGATGCTGGTGAGTTTGGTGTCACTGCACGATTAATTGCGGAGCCGGTAGAACCCCAGGCACCTACGTGGCCGAATCCGTTACTGGTTTTCATCCTCTGCTGCGGGCTGGGTGGATTGGTCGGTGTGTGCTGGGCCGTGTTCAAAGGCCGTCAGGCGTTTGACCCCTGGGCATCTGATCTCAACGAGTCTACACATTCATGAAGAAGCTCGTTGAAACCATCGCGACCGGCCTGGATGCGATAGGCTTTTTTGCACTGATGGAAAGCTTTGACAAACGTGAGCAGCAGTTCCGCGTTTTGACCTATCACCGTGTTGGATATGCGGACGAATCACCTAATCTTGAACCCGGGCTGATCAGTGCAAGCCCGGAAGAGTTCAGAAAACAGATGCAGCTTCTGGCAAAACGCTATAACCCAATCTCCATGGCTCAGCTGCTGGCAGCCCACCGGGGCGAAGCCACCCTGCCTGCGAGAGCTGTACTGGTGACATTCGACGATGGCTATCAGGATTTTGCTGAGGTGGCCTGGCCAATCCTTAAGGAGGCCGGCGTACCTGCAGCCCTGTTTGTGCCCACGGCATTTCCAGATGGTGAAACCCGCGGGTTCTGGTGGGATCGGATTCACGCCGCATTACTACAGACAAAGCTGACCTCCCTGCAGAGCGCTCCATTGCCGGAGCTATCTTTGGAGAATTCACAGCTCAGGCGCCAGGCTTATAAAATGATGCGCACTCACGTGAAGTCGTTACCACATGGCGAAGCCATGGCGTGGGTGGAGCAGACGTTGGACATACTTGGCCATCCTCCCCCCTTAAACCAGGTCCTGGATTGGGATGCGCTGCGCAAGCTGGCAGCTGAGGGTTTATGTATATGTTCCCACGGGCGGGATCATGCCTTGATGAGCCAGCTGAATACACAACAACTGCGCGAAGATCTGACGGCATCACAAACAAAGCTAAGGGCGGAGCTCGGCACATATGCAGATATCGCCGTGCTCGCTTATCCGGCTAACGCCACCAACTCCACGGTGCGCAGCGCATCCAGACAGGCAGGCTACGAATTAGCATTTGGCGGACAACGCGGCGTCAACCGACTTCCCATCACCGACAGTCAGGAAATATTAAGGTTGCCTGTGGTTGGATATAAGTTCGGCTTGTTCCGCGCATTGCTGCTGCCGGCAGTTATTGCCCTGGGCAATCTATATTTTAGTTTTCGAAGCAAGGTAAGCACGTGAACATCACAGCAAAACACAGATCAAAGATCTGCTCATTCAGTGCACTTAAGGCACTAGCCCTGGTTCTGGTCAGCGTCAGCAGCATGCAGCTCTCTGCTGCCGAACCGGAAGACACCTCCGACGTATACAAAATTGGTATTCCAGACCTGCTCAACATTCTAGTCTGGCAACAGGAGGAGCTTTCCGGACCTGCACTGGTGCGCACCGATGGCAAAATTTCCATACCTCTGGTCGGCGACATTCGCGCGGCAGGTAAAACGCCGGAAGAGCTTGCTGAACACATCGAGATTGCGCTGATCGACTATGTTGCCAAACCCCAGGTGGATATATCTGTCTTAGAAATGCGCAGCCAGGTGGTTAGCGTCATCGGTGGCGGCATAGAACGCTCCGGCGTGCTCGAACTTCGCCACGATATGAGAGTGTTAGACGCTATCGCGGAAATGGGCGGTTTCACTCCGTTTGCCAAAAAGCGCAACATCATGGTTTTGCGGACCACCGACAACATTGAAGAAGAGCTTCGTTTCGATTACGTCGATTTCATCAAAGGTCGTACCCGCAGTTCTAACTTTTTACTTGCACCGGGTGACACCGTGGTGGTACCAGAATGAATAACACTAACTTCTCAAAACTCGCCCTGATCGCAGCAGCCATCACGCTGGCTCAGACAGGCCAGGCCACAGAGTTTTCAGCGGCTTTCATCGGCTCTTCCGCCTACAACTCCAATGTGTTTGGTACAGATGGTGACGAAGACAGTGACATGCTGCTGGAAGCCGGTACAGAACTGGAATTGCGCAGCGATCCTGAGCGACGCCTCGATTATCTGCTCAACTACCGGGGAGATTACCAGTCTTACGCGGAAGCCGACGAAGCCAATGCCATGGAACACCGTCAGCGTTTCAGACTTCGCTATGACATTGATCCCATCACACAGATCATTCTCAACCAGCGTTATCGCGATGTCTCGAACCTTCAATTTGACCTGGCAGACTTCGACAGCGGTGACACCGGTATTGACATCAGTCAGAACCGATACGAACGCAATGACATATCTGTTGATCTAACCCGTGAGCTGTCCCGCCGCTGGTCTGTCAGTGGCAACCTCGGCTATCAGACCATTGACTTCAAGCGCAATATCAATCGTAGCGACAGCGACACAACCGAAGTCGGTGTCGCTGTCAATTATCTCCTCAGTGAAAAACAGGATATCGGCGTTGGCATAAGCTACGCCAGCCAGGATTTTGATGGTGCAGATAATCGTATCAGTGCCGAAAGCGACTACTTCTCTCTTTCTCTACTGTGGACTTACCGGTTCGATGAGTTCTCGAGTCTCGCCATCGAAGGTGGTCCAACCTGGGTCGACACCCAGCAGGACCGACTCCGCCAGACGGTAACCAATACCAACGTTGGCCGCCGTGACGGACGCAACGTGCAGCGCGCAAACTTCAATGCCTGTGGCATCGGTGGTGGTCAAAGCCAGCCGATAGCCAGCCTGTGTGATTTTGCAGACCCGAATGCACGACCCATTCCCGCAAGTGATCTTGGCCCGCGGCAGAGTTACGTTCTGGACTTTACCGGCTTTGACACCAGCGACGACGATGTGACCTTCTTCGGCAGCGTGGTGTATACCAAGCGCGTTTCCGACTGGGAGCTTGAAGCCAGCTATACCCGCCGACAGACGGCCACTGCAGGTGAATCCCTTGCCAGCAGCCTGGATCAGTTTGCCTTAGGCGCTGACTACCTGCCCGCCGGCGAGCGCTGGCGACTTTACGCTCGGCTCACATTGGATAAAAGAGACGCCATCACTGAAGCACTGGTCATCGACTATACCCTTGTTGAGGATATCGACGGTTCTGCTCTTCGCGACGCCGCCTTTATCAATGATGCCGGAGGCAACATTGATAGAGACGTTCTCACAGGTTTAGTGGGCGGTCGCTATGACTTCACTCGCCTGTTAAGTGGCGGACTGGAATTCCGTTATCGGGACAGCGAACGACCACAAAGCTTTGCAGCCAGCGAAGACGCTCAGTCTTACGAAATCGAATTGTCGTTACGTTACGAGTTCTTCAGTGACCGCCTTTAATCAGCAATCAGCGGAGCAGATCAAGTTGATTGCTATACCTGAAGACCCGTTCGAGGCCTTCCACCTCAAACCTGCGGAGAAAACCAGCAGTGACCCGAGGTTCACGGTACGACAAGCGCTCGAGTCAGATTTTGAAGGTATCTACCGTTGTGTGGACGCAGCGTTTGGAAAAAAGCGACCGCGAGACGCCTACG
>CBDUMB010000238.1:0-5703 GCA_965368205.1 uncultured Pseudomonadaceae bacterium
CTTCTGGCGCCCGATCCGGGAGTTTCGATCTTCCTGAAACAGCCAGATAAACTCGGCTATTGCCAACCACCCAAAACCGCGCCCATTAATATGCTGTACAGCACTCGATAGCCTGCCTGAATAACAAAAAGCTTCATCCCCCATCCGCAAAACGCGGTATCTGAAGCCATTGCAGTGGCGATAAAGCCTACACCGGTAACCAGTCCAAGCACCGCTCCACCGACCCAGGTGGTAACCCCCAAAGCGCTAATCAGCCAGGCCAGCACCACTGCTGTCAGCAGAGCGGTGAAAAAGCTGATGATAAATGGTGCTGGTGTGGGCTGAATATCTGCTTCGGTTTTACCGATCGCTTGCATCCAGGCTTGACCAAAAAGTGGACCATACCAGAGCCCCCCCAGCACAAAGGCCAGTACGGTGGAGACCAAAATCGCCCACCAGTTAAATGTCTCGATCATCACCCCTCCTGTTCATCCTGACGTTCAGTATTGTATGCTCACTGAAAACACATGTTAGGGGAAGGGGTTATGTCAAATAAGGGTTTACACCATCTGGGCCTGGCAACACACGATATGGACGCAACCCTTGCGTTCTACGAAGATATTCTGGGCTTTGAAACAAAGGTCTGTGACCTGATGCAGCCTCAGGCCGGTGGCACTATTCGGCATGCCTTTCTCGATGCGGGTAACGATGAGCTTATTGCTTTCATGGAATGTAATGATGTGCCGGGTATCCCCAACGATTTTGACACGGGATTAAATCGGGGGCTGGGCATTCAGGGTGGCGTTGTGCATTTTGCATTCCGTGTTGACGATGAAGCGGAACTCTCCAGTAAACGAGAAGAACTGGTGGCAAAAGGCGTGACTGTTACTGACGTTGTTGATCACGGTTGGTGTCAGTCGATCTATTTTCGCGACCCGAACATGCTGCAACTGGAGTTCTGTTGTCTGTCTCGCGAGTTTGGCGACGATTTGCTGGCGGATCGAACCAGCGCTGAATGGCAGGCATTAAGTGAGTCGCCTTAAGCGCAACACATCCCTTTGTCAGCAGGTTTGCGCAAAGTGACATCCAGCATGGAAGAAATAACAGCGATACGCGCTCAGGCGCATATCCATCACGCCTACTTCCTTGGCTTACAGTTGATGGTTGCGACGCGCAAAGGGCCGCAAGTCATGCAAAAGTGGATGTTCAATCTGTTTCGACGCCAGCATCTGGACAAATTTCTATCGAGCTTTGACAAGCTGGGTTTGTCAGATCTGCCTCATGCCGTGGCGTGCGCAAAATACCATGTCATATCTAACAACATAGGTGGTGTGGGTGTTGAATACATGGCGGAATCTGATCGCAAAGCCTGGGTGCGCTTTCGTTACCCACGCTGGATGTACGCTGGTCCTGCCATTTGTGGTGTGCCCGTTGAAGTGAGCCGGGGATTCCTGAATGGCTGGTATGCACATAATGGTGTCTCTCTGGGTAATCCACGTCTCGGATTTGTCTGTGTTTCTGAAGATATGACCGGAGAGTATGGTCTTTGCGGATACTTCTACGAATATGAACATGATCTGGCGCCGGATGAACGGCTGCGATTTGCCAAAGATGAGCAACCGCCACCTTATCGGGCTGAAGATCAGCCCACACCGCCGGACGACCAGTGGGATGAGCTGCGTCTGGCTAAAGCGAACAGAAATTACGCCATGGACTATGTCCGCAATGGGCTTTGTGAACTGCGTCTGGTAATGGGTGAAGTTGAAACGCTGCAGTTAGGTAGTCTGGCCGCCAGGCTGATCGGCCTGCAATATTTTCAGGACACATTGAACATGATTGATCTGCCTGAAGGCGACCTCGCAGCGACAGGTCTGTACTTGAGCAGAATGTTCGACGGGATGGGTGATGCGGTTGAATCAAACCCGCAAGCTGATAGCCTTGAGTTGTCACATACAGGTCTGCGCATTGTGCGCGGTCTGCAAGGCGAGGAGCGATCATTGGTGTTAGCCTGCTGGATTGAACTGTGGCGTGGCAGCCTCGCTTCGCAAAGGCAGCAGAAAAGGGCTGCCGTACAGATAAAAGAAGACAGTCTCATCTGGAGTATTCGCAGCTGATGCAACGCCTCTTTGGCAACATGATATTGATCACCACATTGGTGTGGACCAATGTGGTGTGCGCCTGTGCGGCGGATATGCCTGTTGATCGGGATCATTCCGGCGGCGCGCACGCCCATCACGAGATGTCTGCGGCAGTACCCTGCGACCATGAGACATGTGACGGCTGCGCTGCGGTCAGCGCATCGCAAATCAGTGAGCACAAGCTGCTCACTTCCAACAAAATGATGTTCGATGGCAACCAGGACGGCGATGGCGATGCTCAGGGGTTTTACGAAATACCTGTGTTATCTATCCCGCCACCTGCTTCAGACCCACCAGGGCCTCAGGTTCTGGCCAACATCGCTGATACCCCCATAACGCGGCACGATACCCTGCTCGAATAGAACTCATCCCACTGCCCGGGGTGAACGCCACCCTGTTGTCTGCCAAGCCTGATCTCACAGGCTTTGGTAGTGATTATTTGTGCGGATGAGGAAAATTAAAAATGAAACTATCGTCACATGGCGGACGCATGCCGGCAGTGGGAATGTGTCTGCTTTTATTCTGTGCGGGTTGTGCTGCTGTTCCAGAAGATCTGGGTCGAGGCGACGTGACGGCACTTGTCGCGGAGAGAGGGGTGGACCCGCGTACACTCAACATACCGGGCACTACCCTGGAGACATCGAACCCCCTTGGTGTTGATATTGCGATAGCAGCGGCACTGTCGAATAACCCGGAAATGCGCGCCCAGTTTGCCCGCTTGGGGTTTTCTGCGGCTGACATTTATCAGGCTAATCGAATCAGTAACCCATTGTTTTCGGCGAGCTGGCTGCGCGCTGAGGATTCGGGGGGTGGTCATCAGCTCAGTTTAGGTCTGGTGACGTCGCTCACGGATATCATCACCCGACCCGCTCGTTTGCGTCTTGCAAAAGCAGACTTTGAGCGCCTGAAAATGGACGTTGGTAACGCTGTCATGACCACCCTGGCCACCACCCAGGCGGCGTATTACGCGTACGTGGCAGCAGAGCAGATCGTTGATTTGCGACAACAGACGGCCAAAGCGGCACAATTGTCTTTTGAGCTGGCTGCTCGATTCGAGCAGGCGGGTAACATCACTGCACGCGAGCTGGCGCTTGCCGAAGCAGATGCCGTTGATGCTGAGATTGTGTTGATCGAAGCCCAGCAGGCGGCATATGAACACAGAAATCGGCTGGCTGCTCAGATGGGGGTCTCTGTAGCGGCAGCCTGGCAGGTTCCCCGGCAACTGCCGCTGCCGCGACCACAGGATGATGATCTGCAGGCGTTGTTGGCGTTAGCCAAAGCCAGTCGGCTCGATCTCGCTGTCGGTGAAGCTAAGGTCGACCTGTTAGCGCAGCAACGTGGGTTTGAGAGCTGGCGCAGATGGCTTGCCGATTCCACTTTCGGTGTTGAGCGCGAGCGCGAAACCGACGGCGCCTATCTTTCCGGACCGACCATTGAGTTCCAGCTGCCGGTGTTCTCCCAGAATCGGGATGTTGTGCTGCGTATGGACAGTGAATTTCAACAGGCACTGGCGGAACTGGATGCACTGCAACTTGCAGTAGTTGATGACGTACATCTTGCCTTTGTTGCCATGGGGCATGCAGGCGATCGCGTGGCGTTATATCGCCAGCGCTTGCTGCCCGCGCTGCAAACCGCGACAGCCAGAGCCCAGGAAGAACAGAACTATATGTTAATTGGCGTCTTTGAACTGCTCGCAAGCAAGCAGGAAGAGTACAACCACTACCAGGCCTACATTGAAGCTTTGAAAGAATATTGGCTGGCGCGCACCGCCTTAGGGCGGGCCGTTGGGAACACGCTGCCCGGGGAGACCTCATGAACCCTACGCGACGGAAGATACTTGGTTACGCCGGCAAAGGCCTGCTGGCAGCAGTCGCAGGTCCAATGGTTAACGTGCGCGCGGAGGATGCACCGCGGGCGCCACTTGAGCATCACAATATTATTCAAGGAGGCCACGTGCCTGTACATACTTTAAATGGCTGGACTCTGCCATATACCCTGAAACAAGGCGTAAAAGAGTTTCATCTTGTTGCTGAGGAAGTTGAACACGAGTTTGCACCAGGCATGACGGCCAAATGCTGGGGATACAACGGATCTACGCCAGGTCCAACCCTTGAAGCGGTGCAGGGTGATCGTGTGCGCATTCTTGTGACCAACAACCTTAAAGAGCATACAACTATTCACTGGCATGGGATTCTGTTACCCAGTGGCATGGATGGTGTTGGCGGCCTGAGTCAGCCGCATATCAAACCTGGCGAGACCTTTGCCTATGAGTTCACCTTGAATCAGCATGGTACTCATATGTACCACCCACACGCAGATGAAATGACTCAGATGGCAGTGGGCATGATGGGCATGTTTGTGATTCATCCGAAACAACCCGAAGCAAAAGTGATAGATCGCGACTACGCTCTGATGTTGCACAACTGGGCCATCCACCCAGGTACCTACCGGCCCGATCCGGCCGTCATGGTGGAGTTTGATCTGTGGACCTTCAACAGTAAGGTGTTCCCTGCAATCGACCCGCTGGTTGCGCGCACCGGAGAGCGCGTTCGTGTACGTGTGGGCAACCTCTCCATGTGGAATCACCCGATTCATATGCATGGCGTGCAATTCGAAGTAACCGGCTCGGATGGAGGGCGCTGGCCAGACCGCCTCTGGCGACCGGAGACCACAGAAATTGTTGGCGTTGGGCAGACCCGTGATCTCGAATTCGTGGCGGTCCCAGGCGACTGGGCATTTCACTGTCATATGGCACACCACACAATGAACGCCATGGGCCACGATGTGCCGAATGTACTGGGGGTTGATCAAAGCGGTGTTGAGCGTGAGATTCGCAAGTTATTACCGGGTTACATGGCCATGGGTGAAAACGGCATGGCTGAACATCAGATGCACGTTGATATGGGGCATCACGCCGGCCCCCCCAATACCTTGCCGATGATGGCGGGCAAAGGACCTTACGGGAATATGGAGATGGGTGGCATGTTTACCGTGATCAAGGTGCGGGACGATATCGCCAGCGGCGACTTCACCGACCCGGGCTGGTACTCAGCACCAGAGGGTAGCGTTGCCCACCGCGTCAGCAGTAACCCTGACTTTGGCGCGCCAATACGACGATCGACTTAAGAGGGCTTGCGGCTCGAGACGCTCTGTTGCTTAAAGTGCGTGCAGGAACTCAACACAAAAGCGGGCGAGTTCGATGCGCCGTTGCAGCGAATTCATGATTGTTTCAGTGACCCGCGTGTGCACGGCGATCTCACCGCTCTGGTCGGCATCGGTCAGGTCCATCACAAACCCGTCTAACAAGTTGCCATAGTGCTCGGCAACGGCGGGTGCGCTTGCGGGTACATTCAATTCCTGCATCATTTTTGCAGCGGGACCTTTGATGGCCATGCCGCCAACGATGGGTGAAACTGCAATAACAGGAATGTTCTGCAGTGCATCACGCATGCCGGGTAGCGACAGTAACGGATCCACAGACACATAAGGATTGCTGGGGCAGATGATCACGCCACGGCAGTCTTTCAGTGTTTCCGTAATAATCGGGTTTAAGTGTGCAGACTCAAGACCTGCAAACTCAAAGCCG
>CBDUMB010000239.1:0-5694 GCA_965368205.1 uncultured Pseudomonadaceae bacterium
AGCTGGTCAGGTTGCCAGTGTCCCCTGCCGGTCAACTTGTTAACCAATCACGAATGCGTGGATTCTCTTCCACTGGATAGGTGTGCGAGAGGTCATCAATTTCCCGATATTCAACCGCCGCACCAGCACCGGACAATGCCTGCCGGGCAGTGCGCGCAACTTCTATCGGAAACATCCAGTCCAGCGCACCATGCATCAGATAAATCGGTAACCCCTGCAGGCGCTGCGCATCCGCCACTTCTACCAGCATCGGGTGGAACGAGGCAGAACTCGGCGCCAGATGGGTGAACGGCGATGTGCTCTGCAGACCGCTGACATAGCTGAAAGTGCCACCATCAGACATGCCACTCAACAGCACCTTACCGGTGTCAATTGACCAGTTCTCCTGCACATAGCCCAACATGGCCTGCAGATTTTCTGTGTCTATGTCCGGCCCCATCAACGACCAGGTGCCCTCTTTCGAGGTTGGGCTCACTATGATCACATTCCTGCTGCGCGCCGCCTTGATCCAGGACCATAAAAAACTGCGGCCATGGCCGCTGCCACCATGCAGCGCAAACACTACGGGCACAGTCTCGCCGGCGTAATACTCAGGGACATAAAGGGAGAACCCACCACGCTCATCAGCCGCATTAGATATATGCATCACACCGACATTGGGTTGCTGCGGGGCTACTTGAGCCAGGCGCGCCAGCAGGTCTTCATCGTCTCTGGACTCCGGCAGCAGGAAGTAACGACTCACGGGTGGCAGCATGGCGCTTAAAGGATAGATGGCTTCTGTGGCACGGGTGTTGAATCCGACGGCGCGATACGCGGCCATGGCTGCATTGCTCTGATTCTGCGCGCTCAGAAATTCGTCAAAACTACGCATCAGAAGCTCACCGCTGGTGGTCGCTTGCTGGACAAAACCTGCAAGGTGCTCGGGCCAGGCCGCGGCACTGAATTGTGCCAGCCCCTGTTTTACCGGTTCCCGATAAGGCAGTATTTCCTGTGCGAGTTGGGCAATGTTCGGCGGGTGCAGATGTCTGGCCGCATGCCCCATAACCTCTATACCCGTGAGCAAAGGTGGAATCAGAGCGGTGGTAGCTTCGAGCAGTTCGTCTGTGTTGTCCATCGAGTCACTATAACCAGAATCTTGTATAGTGTGGGCCAGCAATTTCAACACCCTCCCTCTTTCCCATCGAGAGGTTCGCCAGCCAAGAGAGGCGCGCAATGGAGCCAGAGCAAAACAGCTACGACCGCAGCCAGGAAGACGTCGGCAACGTTCAGCTGCTCGAGCACGTCAACTTAACGGTTCCCGATCAGTCACTAGCCGGTATGTTTTATGTTACAGGCCTGGGATTCACCCGCGATCCGTATATCGACTTTGGCACCCTCAACATGTGGATTAATCTGGGTGACCAGCAATTTCACCTGCCCACCAATAAAGCCCAGGTGTTACGCGGCCATATTGGCGTTGTGGTCCCGGATCTCGACGAGCTGGGCAAACGCCTGAAGTTTGCCGCCCGAGGCTTGAATGACACCGCCTTCAAAAGCATTGAGGGTGACAACTGTCTTGAACTCACCTGCCCGTTCGGCAACACCATCAAAGCTTATGCACCAGCCAGTTTCCCGCGCATGGACCTGGGCATGCCTTATGTCCAGTTTGATGTCCCACCTGGCACCAGTGCAGGCATTGCAAAATTTTATACCCAGGTGCTGGGTTGCCCCAGCCAGCATGACAACGACACCACGCGGGTGGCCATGGGACACAATCAGAGCCTGATTTTCAAAGAAACTGACGCACCGCTTGCGGCTTATGACGGTCACCACATTGCCATCTACGTGGCCGATTTTTCGGGACCACATGGGTGGCTGTCACAACGTGGCCTGATCAGCGAAGAGTCCGACCAGTTCCAGTATCGATTTGTCGATATTGTCGACCCTGACAGCGGCGAGGTGCTCTATCAGGTTGAACATGAAGTACGCTCACTGAGCCATGCGATGTATCGCCGACCACTGGTGAACCGCAACCCCAGCACTAATTTTTTCACTTACCGGAAAGGCAACGAGCAGTTTTCACCTGCGCCCAGACAGAAGAGATAATATGACCCAAGCCGTAGATTTTTTCACTGCAGATACTGAACCCTACTACCTGCCGCTTGCAGATGAAGTAGAAATATTTCGCGCTGCATACAGCGCCAGACTACCTATATTGCTGAAAGGCCCCACAGGCTGCGGCAAAACGCGTTTTGTCGAACATATGACCTGGCGCCTGTATCGAGAAACTGCCAATCAGCTCGAAGTGCCGTTGATCACGGTGTCGTGCCACGAAGATCTGACCGCAACGGACATGGTCGGTCGCTACCTGCTCAAAGGTGATGAAACCGTCTGGGCGGACGGACCGCTCACCCGCGCCGTGCGTACCGGCGCCATCTGTTACCTGGATGAAATAGTTGAGGCACGCAAGGACACTACTGTTCTGATCCATTCGCTAACCGACCACCGTCGCATTCTGCCCATCGACAAAACCGGAGAACTGGTCGCCGCACACCCGGAATTTTTACTCGTTATATCCTACAACCCTGGTTATCAGAGCGTTTTAAAAGATCTGAAACCCAGCACGCGGCAGCGTTTTGTCAGCCTTGAGTTTGACTATCCTGAGGTTGAGCTGGAAGCAAAAATCATCGCACACGAAGCTGGTATCGATGACGACATCGCCGGGCGTCTGGCGGTTATCGGCGAACGGGTGCGCAACCTTAAACAGCATGGCTTTGAAGAGGGTGTGAGCACACGTCTGTTGATCTACACCGGGGATCTGATTTCTGCCGGCATTGATCCGCGGCGCGCCGCTCAAGTGGCCATTGTCACCGCTATTTCAGACGACCGTACCGTCCAGCAGGCAGTGGCGGATATCGTTGATGTGATCCTGCCCTGATATGGTCAACCTCGCTGCCTGCGAAGACACTCTGGCGCTATTCACGGAAGGCATAGCCGGACGATATCTGCACATTAAAGCCACCGCGGAGTTTGCCAACAATCGGCAACTTGCTTATCACAGTGATCGCGCGGGCCAGGGTGCTGACGCTCTGTTTCTGCCGGAAGAGATTGATGCACCAGATCATCATTGTTATCGCGTACTGGTGCTTGAGCAGATCGGGCTGCGCGAGTGCGGTACATTTTCATTTCGTATGGAGCGCGGCCTGGCTGACATCAGCGAACTGGCGGCACGTTACGAAGTACCCAAAGGTGCAACCCCGCGCACCGGCGATTTTTTCCTGCTGTTCAGCGCCTTTGCACAACCGTCTCTGGCCACAGACCTGTTTAATCTGTTCGAAAAAGCCCGGGTGCAGGCGCATCTGTTACGTACCTACCCGGGCATCAACCGACACATGCAGCGCTATCACCAGCATTTGCTGGAAACCGCCGAACTGCACTACGACCCGCTCAGCTTTGGTCATCGCAGCCTGTGGGGAGAGGACGAAATTCCGCCGGAGTGGCAATCATTAGGCACCGCTCTGCAGGCACTGCAGGGCTCTGAGCAAACCGTCTACGACAGCGTGCGCGCCTTGTGCCAACTGTATGATCAGGTGGCTGAGGCTTATGTTTTTGAAACCCTGAAGTCTTATCCCAGCGCCGAAGAATCAATCCCCGACTGGCTGAATCGAGAACAGCGCATCGACGAGTGGGACGAAAAGCTCGAAGAGCTGGATGACCAGGTCATGATGGCTGACATGATTCACGCGGAAGACCTGGAAGCAGAGCGCGGCGAAACCAGCGAAGCGGCTGTACGCGATGCAGAGGTCGACATCAAGATGTTGATGGACGAACGCGACACGCTGAAGCGCCGCATCGACATGGAAAAATCTTCTGTACAGCATGCACTTGGCCCTGACCGTTCCGCTGCACGCAGCTACCGCTATGATGAGTGGGACTATCTGCAACGTCGTTATCTGACCCACTGGTGTCGCGTATACGAAGAATCCCTGTTAGGTACTGACGAAGAAGACATAGAAGGGCTGAACAACGCCATCCGCCATTTTCAGGGCATTGTGCAGAAACAACTGGAGCAGATACGTCCAACGGGTTTACAACGCATCTCGCGTGTTCAGGATGGTGACGAACTGGACCTGAATGCCATCATCGAAGCCCGTCAGGATATTCGCGCCGGCCAGAGTCCCAGCGAGCGTTTCTATTCGCGCAAGGAGCGCATGCACCGCGATGTGTGTGCCATTTTCCTGGTTGATTTAAGCGCATCCACCGATGACCCGGTGGAACCACCCGAACCCAGAGACTGGTCGGACTACGACGAAGACGCTGCCGACAACATGCGTGATCCATGGTATGCCGCGCTGACCAGCGACGAAGAAGAGCCTGTGGTCGAGCGAAAAATTATCGATATTCAACGTGAAGCCATGGTGGTGATGGCCTCAGCGCTGGACGCGCTGGGTGACAGTTATGGCATCTATGGCTTTTCCGGCTACGGCAAAGATTGCGTAGAGGTGTTTGTTGCCAAAGAACCCCAGGATGGCTTTTCTCAATGCACGCTGCAGTCTATTGCCGCGATGAAGCCGAAACGTTCCACACGCATGGGTCCAGCTATCAGACACAGTACGCACAAGCTGATGCAGTCCGGCCATGCGATGAAAGTATTGATGGTGATCAGCGATGGCTTTCCCCAGGACAGCGATTATGGACCCGAGCGCGGCAATCACACTTATGGTGTAGAGGATACCGCCAAAGCCATCAAAGAAGCCCAGCAGAAAGGCGTGGAAACATTCTGTATCACGGTGGACCGATCCGGGCAGGATTATCTCAAACAGATGTGTCCCGATTCCCGCTATCTGGTGATAGAAGAGATGGAAGACTTACCTGATCAGTTAACGAAAGTGTATGCAGCGCTCACAGGTCGCTAGTTCTGACTGAACACGAAACACCCTGGGTTGTGGTCTTTGCAGCAGACCAGGCCAAAGTAGTTAAAGAAGCCGCCTTAGTCCTGAATGCCGTGGGCATCAAAAACACCACCGCGCGACAGGAAAACACCTGGGTTGTCTGGGTTGCGCTCACTGATCAGGCTGAAGCTCACGAGCAGCTGCAGTCTTACTGGGAAGAAAACCAGACCAGTTCCGAACAACCCGTCAGCGCAACCATTGTGGATAGCGGATGGGCTGGCGTGGTGGGGTACCTGTTTGTGATCTGGCTGATCCCCGCTTTATCTACTTACAGCAGCCTGGATTTCCGTACCCTGGGCCGTCTCGACGCCGGTGCGGTCATGGAAGGGCAATGGTGGCGCACCGCAACAGCTCTGACCCTGCACGCGGACATCGCCCATATTGCTTCCAACTCACTGTTTGGCTGCGTCTTCGGATTGTTTGTGGGACGTTATCTCGGGTCCGGGCTGGGGTGGCTGCTGGTTCTGATCTGTGGCATCGCCGCGAACCTTCTGAACGCCGCGGTGCAGCCGGAACAGTTTCTTGCCATAGGCGCCTCAACCGCCACGTTTGCTGCGCTGGGCATTGTTCCAGCGTTTGGCTGGCGAAGGGGTTTCTTCCGCGGGCGGGGATTCAAACGTGGATTTGCACCTATCTTCGGCGCCATCGCCTTACTTGCCTTCACCGGCTTCGGCGCAGAGAACGTCGACGTGTTAGGTCACTTGTTTGGGTTTGCGGCAGGCATTGGCATGGGATTGGCCATTGCGCACATCAAACTGGACAA
>CBDUMB010000240.1:0-5690 GCA_965368205.1 uncultured Pseudomonadaceae bacterium
GCCGGCCTCAACTGCACCGACAATAGAGGCAAAATTGTCATCCGCCAGCACCATATGTGCCGCATCGCGCGCAGCCTGGGTACCTTTATGCCCCATCGCCACACCCACATTGGCACGTTTAAGCGCCGGAGCATCGTTTACCCCATCACCGGTCATGGCCACGATGTGCCCTTGTTTCTGCAGGCTCTGTACCAGCAACAGCTTGTGCATCGGACTGGTGCGCGCAAAGATGTGGTTGTCCACCGCCGCCTGATCCAGAGCGGACGGACTCATGCCATCAAGCGCATCGCCACTGATCACCGCCAGGTTCTCCGCCAGTTGCAAATCGCCGCCGATGGCCAAGGCGGTTTCTGCATGATCACCAGTAATCATCTTGACTTCGATACCAGCACCCCGACAGCGGACTAAAGCCTCAGCAACCTCCGCACGTGGCGGATCAATGACGCCGGTCACACCCAGCAGCTGCAACTTACCCCGCCAGTCCACATCTTCAATACGGGTGGGTGCTTGAGCCAACTCGTACCGCGCCAGCGCGAGCACCCGGTGACCGCTGCAGGCCAGATCGGAAACAGCCGTTTGCCAACGCTCCGTCGAGATGGGTTGGGACCCATCAACAGTTAACTCGGACACACAGAATGTAAGCACCGTTTCTGGTGCGCCTTTGACATACAGCACACCGCCGTCATCAGCAGTACGATGCAGGGTTGCCATGAAGCGCTGTTCAGATTCAAACGGTATCAAGTCGACGCGGGGCAGAGCATCCTGGGTTGCTTCGCTGTCGATCCCTGCTTTACGCGCCAACACAATCAGCGCCGCTTCCATGGGATCACCGACTACGGTGTCGTCAGGGGCATCAACATCCACGCGAGCGTCATTGCAGCAAACCCCGGCGGTGGCTATCTCCGCAACCAGGGCAGACGCGTGCTCACCATTGTCCGCGCTGATCTCTCCTGGCTCGCTATAGCCGACTCCGCTGACGATATGTTTCCCAGCTGCCGTGAGTACCACACGTACGGTCATTTCGTTGGCTGTCAGCGTACCGGTCTTGTCAGTACAGATGACATCCACCTCCCCCAGGGTTTCCACCGCTGGCAGGCGGCGCACGATGGCATTACACCGCGCGATCTTACGCACACCGATGGCAAGCGTGATGGTAATGACTGCCGGCAGCCCCTCAGGAATTGCAGCTACCGCGATGCTTACCGCTGCGATGAGCATCTCCGCCAGGGCATAGCCGTGCATGTACGCGCCGAACAATGCGACGCCACCAGAGATCACCAGAATTAACAGCGACATCCGCCGCGAAAACAGCGAAATTTTATCGAGCAATGGCGTCGAGAGAGACTCGATGGTTTGCAAAGCTCCGGAAATAAGGCCCATTTCAGTTTCGGCCCCGGTCGCAAGCACCAGAGCGTTTGTTGAACCACGCGTCATCAATGTGCCGGCATAAACCATGTTGCTACGGTCCTGCATGTCCACCAGCGCCGCCAGATCGGCATCGTGCTTGGCCACGGCTACCGATTCACCCGTCAGCACCGACTGATCGACCTCCACATTTCGGCTATCGAAAATACGCGCATCAGCCGGCACACGGTCGCCCGCCTGCAGGGTAATGACATCTCCGGGAACCAGGTTTTGAGCATCGATTTCGACAAAACTGCCATCCCGTTTCACGGAAACCTTGGTGCTCAGCATCTGGCGAATGGCACGAATGGCTTGCTCCGCCCTGCCCTCCTGTACAAAACCGACGATGGCATTGACGAACACCGCCGCGACAATCACCGCGGTATCGAGCCAGTGGTCCAGCAGGGCTGTGAGCAGCGCAGCTACTATCAGCACATAAAGCAGAACATTGTTGAACTGCCGGAAAAAGCGTCTGACTGGACTAGGCTGGCGCTCTGCTTGTACAAGGTTTGGTCCATGCGCTTCTAGGCGCGCTGCAGCTTCCAATGCCGTCAGCCCTTCAGTGGATGCACCAATCCCGGTAAAACAGCCGTCCAACGGCAGACTGTGCCAAGGTCTACTGTTCTGTTTAGCCTTTTCGGTCATATCAGCAGAATATTAGAAAATCGTACCGATAGGCGACTAGGGGAAGTCCCTAAGTCGCAAATGCGCAGCGGCGTGTTCCAATCAGCCCATAAACCAAAAAGCGAGCACTGACATGTTGATTGGCGTACCCAGGGAGATTAAAGCAGACGAGTATCGGGTTGGCCTCACACCAGCCAGCGTTAGAGAGCTTGTCACTCATGGCCATAAAGTACTGGTCGAACATCTCGCCGGTGACGTGATTGGCTTACACGACGAGGACTATACCCGCGCCGGTGGGCAGATCTGCGCAACCGCTGAGGAAATTTTTGCCCAGGCCGAACTCATCGTAAAAGTCAAAGAACCGCAGCCGGCCGAAGTGGCCATGCTGCGCGAAGGACAGGTGTTGTTCACTTACCTGCACCTGGCAGCCGATGCAGAGCTGACCCGCAGCTTGGCGGCAACAGGTTGCACCGCCATCGCTTATGAAACGGTCACCGACCGGTTTGGCGCACTGCCTCTGCTGGCACCCATGAGCGAAGTTGCCGGACGCATGTCAGTACAGGCCGGCGCCCATTGCCTGGAAATAGAGCAAGGCGGGCGCGGCATATTGATGGGCGGCGTGTCCGGCACCCCGGCGGCCAAAGTGACAATCTTAGGTGGTGGGGTGGTTGGCGCCAATGCAGCCCGAGTGGCTCTGGGTATGGAAGCTGACGTCAACATCCTGGATATTTCCCTGCATACCCTGACCCAGCTGGATACCCATTTCGGCGGTGGTCTTAACACGGTGTTCTCAACCGTGGACGCTTTACAACAGTGCGTTGCAGAGGCGGATCTGGTGATTGGCGCGGTTCTGGTACCTGGCGCATCTACCCCTAAGCTGGTAACCGAAGATATGGTGCGGGACATGAAAAAGAGCGCGGTGCTGGTGGATGTTGCCGTGGATCAGGGCGGTTGTGCAGCCACCTCGAAACCCACCACCCACTCCAATCCCACCTACAGAGTCCACGATGTGGTGCATTATTGTGTCGCCAACATGCCGGGCGCAGTGGCGCGCACTTCGGCCTTTGCTCTGAATAATGCGACGTTGCCATTCGTGCTGGCGTTGGCCAACCAGGGTGCCCACCAGGCCATGGCTGCAGATATCCACCTGCGCCAAGGGTTGAACCTGCACGCCGGACATGTGACCTACGCGTCGGTGGCTGCTGCGACCGGGCAGATGCATAAACCCGCCGAGGAGGCCTTAGGGCTGTAACGATTGTGATGATCTATCAACGAGCCCCTGCACCAACCTCAAACCGCAACAGACAGCGTGACAAGACCCGCCACGTAAAGGACCAATATAACCAGACTCTCAATCCCAATATTTGCGGGCCCATGGCGTTCCCGGTAGATCAGCCCGAGTAGCAGCACGCCTGCCATCAACAGCGAATTGGCGAGCCAGAACACCTCTGCTTGCGAGAACGCACTGTATATGGAGCCCTCTCTGTAGGCGGCGTCTGAAGCAGCGATAAACAGAGTATCAAACGCATTACCGCCAACGATGTCGCCTAACGCCAGATTTAAAGCGCCCAACCTTACCGCCGACACAGCAACCACCAATTCCGGAATCGATGTAGCCACTGCGGTGAAAACACCGCCAACAACGCCCTGGGACAGGCCGGTTTGTTCTGCTAAAGGCACAGCCAACTGCGCAAGCGACCAACCCGCTGCAGCTACAACCAGCGCGTAGGAGGCAAACTTGAGCCACATCATTGGCAGACTTTTCCTCAAGTTGCCTGGTTGAGATTGCTGCTCCGTATTCGTATCACTGGTGCGTCTAGGTAGCCACATCGGTGTTTCGTGAGTTTGCGCAAGCAAACGGAGACCAAATATGTAAACCGCCAGCAGCAATAGTGAAGCCGGATGTATCCAGAACACCTCCAACTCCGGAACCGCAACCCCTAACAGATGAACGCTAAGTAAAGTGATCAGCAATCCCGTCATAAACAGGTTTTCAGCGGACGCGGCGGCATGTTCCAGATTGGCTCGACGATAAACAATGTCGGCTATGGCTAAAAAAGTAGTTTGTGCAGCGATGCCACCCAAAGCGTTGCTGATGGCCAGTTCCGGGAAACCTTCGCTTGCGGCCACAACCGATGTTGTAATGCCCGAAAGCGAGGTCGCCGCTCCTATGAACAGCGCCCCCATAACCGCCTCACCAATACCGCTGGCGTGGGCCAGATCACGAGCCACTTCTGTCATCTGCACGCCAAACCAACCGATCACAACGGCGGTGCAGATGAACAAACCAACGATCAGCCATAAAGGCCAGAGAGAGATAATCGTGTACATATAGGGATAACTTTCGGACAACCCGAACTTTCACTGTAAACGATGCAGCCCGCTGTATCATCCAGCGCGTGCAACTCGGAGGTTTAGCTTTGCATCCTGTCAGCAAAAAGATTCGCCGCTGGTATCGCAAGCGTCTAGTGGCGAAGCATGCCATTGACTCGACAATGTGGACCAGGGTCGTCGGCAAACTCGACTTGTTGGCAGGTCTAACGCCGGCAGAGCTTGAGCGCCTGCGCGAGATTTCCACCCTGTTTATTCAGAGAAAACAGTTCTTTGGTATCTACGAAATGGAGATTGTCAGTGAGGTCCGTGTCGCAATTGCTGCTCAAGCCTGCCTGCTGATCCTGAATCGAACGGCGTCGCATGAGACACACCTCTATCCAGGCTGGTCATCCATCATTCTTTACCCGGGACCTTTTGTTACCCGGCATGACTTTCGAGACGCCATAGGCGTGGTGCATGAGCAGATTGCTGCACTGGAAGGGGAAACGAGCCGTGGCGGCCCCATTGTGCTCTCCTGGGAAGATGCCCGTCCCAGCGCCACCGCGCCTGGAGAGGGAAGAAACGTGGTACTTCACGAATTTGCCCACAAACTCGACTTCATGAATGGCGTGAGCAACGGATTCCCGCCTCTGCCCGCGGGCATGTCGGTTGAAGACTGGTCGCGGTCGTTCACTCACGCCTTCGAGCACTTGAGTCATCGTGTTGATCACCATCATCCGACGCCGTTCAATCCCTATGCCGCCACCAACCCAGCTGAATTTTTTGCGGTCATGACCGAAGCGTTCTTTCAGATTCCTCATCATTTACGGGAGATCTATCCGCACGTCTACGATCAGCTTCAGCGATACTACAAGCAGGATCCGATTCAACGACGGCCGCCAGTTGCACATTTGCACAAACGTTTCCGAACCTGAATTGAGTAAATGGCTTGAGTGGCAGACCTCCTGCGGTGGGGTGATACTCGAGTTCTGACCGACTATAGATGGTGATATTTGATGGAGCATATTTATGAGTCATGACGAAAAACATCGAGCACATCGTGTGGGCTGGCTGCGTGCTGCGGTACTGGGGGCCAACGACGGCATTGTGTCTACAGCGAGTCTGATTATTGGCGTAGCTGCGGCGGGCACCACACAAGAAAACATTCTGCTCGCTGGGGTTGCCGGGTTGGTTGCGGGGGCCATGTCCATGGCTGCTGGAGAATACGTGTCGGTGAGTTCTCAGTCAGATACTGAAAATGCAGATCTGGAGCTGGAGAGAAAATCACTGGAACAGAACCCCCTGTTCGAAAAGAAGGAGCTGGCGAAGATATATGAAGAAAGAGGGGT
>CBDUMB010000241.1:0-5680 GCA_965368205.1 uncultured Pseudomonadaceae bacterium
TTCACAGTTGCGGTAACGACCAGTTACCGCCGCATGACCATAGGCCGCAGGATCAGCCTCCCAGGGGCTCAAACACCCGTAGCGCACTCGGGCAACGGCAGCCAGCTCCGGGTCCCGATCATCCAGGTACTGCAGCACGGCCTGCACGGACGTATACATACTGTAAAGATCCAGGCCGTAGAATCCTGCACGTGAACCATAAGGAAGCTTGGCGTTGCGAGCATGCAGCCAATCAACAAAACCCTGGGTTTCTACGTTACGCCACATCCAGGTTGGAAATCTGGCAAATGCCTGCCATTGCTGCGGCGAGGCATCCCGGTGACGCACATAATGATCAATACGCGCAGCGTCCGGCCAGTCTGCTTCAGCAGCAACAATCGTAAAGCCTTTTTCTTCAATCAGACGCTGGGTAAGCCGGGCTCTGAAACGGTAAAACTCTGACGTCCCATGACTGGCTTCACCGATCAGTACAATACGGGCATCACCTACATCTTCCATTAACTTAGACAGGTTCGCCGATTCCAGATCGTCAAATAACTGCGACTCACTAACAATAGCTTTGGGCAATGAGGCACTGATCCGCGGTTGCGTCTGTATGACCCTTGCCGCAGGTGTTTCACCCTCACCGGTTTCCCAACCTTCAGCCCCGATTAGAGGTACAAATCGCACATCCGCAAGGTCTTCGCGATCAAACTCCTCGGCTGACGTTCGAGTCACCCGCACCAGTTCCTGTGCAGTTGCATCGGCGCCAACGGGAATCACCAGCCTGCCACCCACTTTCAGCTGACGTTTCAAAGATTCTGGAATACTGGGGCCGCCCGCAGAAACTAAAATCGCATCAAAGGGACCTACTTCTTCCCAACCCTGAGTACCATCAGCAAACCGGACCTGTACGCGGTCGTAGCCCGCCTTGTGGAGATTATTGGCGGCAAGCTCAGCCAAGGGTTCCAGTCGTTCTATGGTAAAGACCTCAGCGGACATCTGCGCCATCACCGCCGCGGCATAACCACAACCCGCACCAACTTCGAGCACCCGCGCGCCTGGCTGCAGCGCAAGCGCTTCGACCATGAATGCCACTATATAGGGTTGCGAGATAGTCTGGCCTTGACCTATGGGTAGCGGCGCATCTTCATAGGCGCTGTCGCGCAGTTTCAGGGGCACAAACTCTTCCCGCGGCACCTTGGACATGGCCTCTAATACACGCGGATCACGGACTCCGCGGGCGTGAATATGTTCACGCACCATGCGCCATCGCGCCTGCTCAAATGTGGTTTTCTCGTCGCCCATCCTGTTTGCAGCCCTCGACCAGTGACAGGCTCTAACGTTAGGCGTCCTGAGCAGCCCTGTGTATACGTAACACCCCCAATTGGAGGAGCGAACAACCGACCCCAATGTACGTACATGGATAACAGGCAAAAGATTAATACAGCCCTTGAGATCATGATGGCATTTGCTCGGGAAACTGCTCTTGATGGTGATGCAGAACCCAGACGCTATCTCTGGACAGATGCATACGCGGTAGAAAATTTTCTCGCGCTTAATACTATTTCCTCGCAACCCGGCATGCTGCAGTATGCTGAGGGGCTGGTCAGCCAGGTTCACGAAGTGTTAGGCAAACATCGCAGGGATGATGTTCGTCAGGGCTGGCTCAGTGGTCTGGATGACGCCAACGCCTCCAAGCATCCCACCGTCGCGGGCTTGCGTATCGGCAAACCGCTGCCAGAACGCAAACCAGACGAATTATATGATGCGCAAACCGAATGGGACCAAGATGGGCAGTATTACCACTATTTAACCAAGTGGATGCAGGCACTTCATGATCCAGAGTATGCCACCGGCGTCGTTGACTATGGTCGCTGGGCAAGAGAATTGGCTGAAGCCGCATTTAATGGCTTTATGTCAAAACAACACCGCATCACCTGATGTGGAAAATGAGCATCGACCTAAGCCGCCCTTTAGTTTCTGCTGCGGGCCACCATGATCCGCTGGACGGTTTTGTGACTGCGCTCGTTCTGCATCAAGCCCATCCGCACAAACAACTGCAAAAGATTATCGAAGCACTCAGGCCTTTTTGCCTTGATCAGAACTGGGTAACAAATGATCCGTTAGGCATCGGAGGGTTGCTGTCAGACGCACAGCGCTTAGTGCAGTTAGATATCCCATCTGCAACTGCAGAGTTATTACAGGATTTAAGCGGTGACATCTTAAAAAGCCTGCAACATTTCACGACATCGCCCACACTTGGCTTGCCCGCCTCTCAACGCCTGGCCTTTCGTGAACTGGGCTTAACGATCGGTCTGCGACAGATAGATGCTTCGAGCAGCTTAATCCCGGACGCCGATCTCGCTGCTGAGTTTGAGCAATTAGCAGGCTACATCGAGTCGTTCTGGCTGGACGAAACAAATCAGCAACAGGCAACCTGGCAATCGCACCTCGATATCAATCGTGTCATGCTGGCCAGTAGTTTGCTCGCCTCGGTCAATCTTTAGTCTATTTAGCAAACAACATTGAGCTTGGCATAGTGTGCTGTTCGGCTAACGGGTCTTCTGCGCGCAAACACGAAAATTGAAATCAACGCAGACGCAAAGGGAATGAGTGATGACCACAAAGATAGAAGAGATACAGACACGCATTTCCGAATATCAGGAGCAGCTCGAACAGGAATATGAACGCCTGCGCGCGGAATTTGTGCAGCAGCGACAAGAACTGGCGCACCGGTTTGTAGAGGTTCAGCAACGCTATAAAATCGGAGTCTGGCGGTATCTAAGGAACAGCCGTATAACTGTTGTGTTAACAGCGCCATTAGTTTACTCCGGCTGGGTTGCATTTGCCGCGCTAGATACCTTCGTGAGTTTGTTTCAAGCCGTCTGCTTTCCCATATACGGCATCCCAAAAGTGTCACGATCTGATTATATGGTCTTCGACCGTGCTGATCTCCCTTACCTTAACTTAATCGAAAAATTCAACTGTTTTTACTGCTCATACGGTAACGGTGTGTCCGCTTATGCTCGAGAAGTGTCAGCTCGCACAGAGCAGTACTGGTGCCCAATAAAACACGCACGACGGTTAACAGACGCCCATCGCAATTATCCTCTTTTCTTTGAGCACGGTGATGGTGAAGCCTATCGTAAAGGGCTGGAACGTCTTCGTAAGCAATATGCAGGTGCCAACAAAAAAGATGAGGCTTGAGCAAAGATGGCTCTATGATTTTTGTGGCAGTTACCTATAAAAGACTGCGCTGATACCCCTGGTCACTGTGGGGTTTGGCTTCGCCGATGAAAGTCTCTCCGTCAGCGTGAACACTTTCACTTTCGTTTGAAGTGCTGTCGGCGTGTTTTTTCTCATAACAATTCACTAGAAACACTGGCCTCTGAACGGTTTTGTCTACCGAGGTTTGAGTGTCATTTTGAGTGCAGCGGCCTGTTGTTCCGTTACAGGTTCGAACCTGCCGAGCGTGCAGCGAACACCGCCGAACCATTGCCATGGCCATCTTTGGAACCGGGGATAATAGAAAAAGTCCACAACCTCGAAGCTATCCAGATCACATATCTGACTGCTCCCACTCAAGCTCACAAACTTGAGCGCATGACCTGTACGTAACCCCGGACAGGAACTACGCAATTGATTTAACCAGAGTTTATCTCTGCGACCGCTGAAGATTATCCGGCGATCATCAAGGATCTCGAAATTTCTGTATTCATGCGAACGCAGGCAGCGCTTGGCTTCTCCATACTCTGAGGTTTCAGTCAATATGCGTTCTACTTCCGTTTCTTTCGCCTGACGTGCAGCCTCTACTTCCGGATTCACCGCACAGGAACACAGTAACATAACCGTTAAGGCGCCAACGAACAGGCGGAAAATATACATGTCAGACTCCTGAATAACTGCCTGAAAAATCTAACAGCACGATTGCTATCCTTTGATTGGGGGATACGCGTAGAGGCTATGTTCACGACGACGGTCAGAAAGTATTCAACGTACTCGGAGTACCCAGGCACTAGGCTGCAAGATGTGTCCGCAAAAACTGCCACTCCAGAGCACGCTGTGGAAGTCTCTGGGTTAACGAGAACGCTGAACTATCGGTGAGTACCGGGCTTTTGTTGCCTGCGATGGCCTGCGCTGCCTGAAGACCGCTGCGTACCGCCGGCCCAATCCCCTCGCAGAGGTCACGGGTAGCTAAACCGCGCGCGTCCCCTATGAGGTGAAGATTGCCTGCACAACTGGTGTTCTTCTGCCCCCGCAGATAATAACTGTAGCCCCGGGGTTCACCGGGCGGTTCATCAACCAGACCTTCCGCCATCAGGCGTTTGACCAACAGTCTCCAATGACGCTGAATGGTGTCATCTTTGCGCTTCAGCTGATGCGCCATACCCCCTACACCCACGTTCAGATAGCCATCCGCTTTAGGCACGTACCAGGCGTAGCCAGGCAGACCGTTAGAGGCAAACCACAAATGGCAATCCCCACTCCGCCAAGCGCAGGGATATTCCAGCTCCAGGGCAACAGCTTGCAGCGTTTTATCACGAGGACAGGCATCTCGAAAAAGGCTGCGGTACACAGGGCATCGTGTGCCACCAGCCCCTATCAGGTTCTGGCAGTGATACTGCCCGTCGATCTCGAACCCTTCGTCTACCTGCTTTACCTGCCTGACATTGTGAACTGCAACTTCTGCGCAACTCCTTGCCAGCAGCCACTGATCAAATTCAACCCGACGAATGGAGTATTGTGTTGTCTCTAACGATAGAGGTAGGCGCCAAAATGACATTTTCAGCTTATCGAATGTGATGAGGCTATGCGGATAGTCAGAAGGTTCGATGTCCAGGTCTGACAGCACTTCCGGTGTAATCCAACCTGCACAGAGTTTATCTCGCGGAAACTTTTCTCGATCAAGAATCAGGCACTGCTTACCCAGCTTGTGCAGTTGCCAAGCAGCAGCTGAGCCGGCAGGCCCACCCCCCACAATGATCGTGTCGTAATGTATCACGACGCTTGATCAGGCAAGGCGTGTAACAACCCCGGGCGATACAGGTGGTCACGGGTAATCGGCAGCTTAGTGCAACTCTTGCGCCTGAACAGGACCTGATAAAGCTGTAAACCACCGGTAGTAAACGCGGCGGCTGAACCGGCTAGGTAAAGCTGCCAGGCGCGCACAAACTCAGTATCGAACATGCGCGTCACCTGTTCCTCGTTAGCTGCAAATCGAGCCAACCAGTGTTCCAGCGTTTGCGCATAGTGGGCTCGCAGATTCTCCACATCAGCCACAACCATATCGTGGGGTTCAAATATCGCCATCATTTGTGCCAGCGAAGGCGGTTGTGCACCTGGAAATATACGTCTTTCGATCCATTCGTTTATCCGCCGTGGCGACATCTGGCCGATGGTGTGTACAAATCCTCGTCCATCGTCTTTCAAACATTGATCTATCGCCTGACCCAGCGCTGGATAGTTGTCCGGCCCCAGGTGCTCAAGCATGCCTACAGAAACAAACACATCATATGAACCGCGTATATTGCGGCAATCGTCTTCTACGTACTCTATGGCATCAGCCAGATTTTCTATCTGCGCCTGCCGCCGGGCATATTCGATTTGACTGGGTGAGATATTGTAAGCGCGCACCTTTACCCCATAATATCGGGCCATGTAGCGGCTTAAACCACCCCAACCGCTACCCGCTTCCACA
>CBDUMB010000242.1:0-5639 GCA_965368205.1 uncultured Pseudomonadaceae bacterium
TCCATCACCGGCGATCTCCAGCTTTGCCTTCTACACCGGTGATCGATTTCCCAACTGGCGGAACAACGTGTTGATTGGCTCGCTGAAAGGTAGTTCGCTGTTCCGCATGGAATTTGATGGTCGTACGCTGGTGCATCGGGAGACCCTCATCAAAGATCTGGCCAGGATTCGCGATGTGGAGGTGGGTTACGATGGTCTTGTCTACCTGCTGCTGGAAAACGAAGCTGGCAGCTCCATCGTGAAACTTATACCTGGTTAAACTCGTCTTCTAAAATACCGCGAGAGTGGGTTTTTACGTTAGTCTGTGCGCCGTACTTTAATAGGAAGAGTCATGTTCAGTCACATAATGGTAGGCGCTGATAGCGTCGAAGCCTCGAAAAAGTTTTATGATGCCGCGCTGGGTGCGTTAGGTATTGAACCCGGCAGCATGGATCCTCACGGTCGCTGCTTTTATCGGACACCTGCTGGGGTCTTTGCCATCACGCCGCCGATAAACGGTGAACCGGCCTCCCATGGTAATGGCAGCACAATAGGCTTTCTGGCCAGCAATCCTGAGCAGGCGAACGAGTGGCACGCAGCTGGGCTGGCTAACGGCGGTACAGATTGCGAAGACCCACCCGGTGTGAGAGACGGCGGTGCAGGGCGTTTGTATCTTGCCTATCTGCGCGACCCTGCAGGCAACAAACTCTGTGCTCTGCATCGAATGAGCTGACCTTGAGGGCCTATCTGGTTGCCATTATCCTGCTGCTGGTGATATTCGGCAGCATAGGCGGCTACCTGTACCAACGCTTCAGTGCGTTTGCGGATATGGATTTTTCGCCGCCACCGGTGACCATAGCTGCGTCACTGGCGCAGCAGGAAATCTGGGATCGCACGCTGAGCGCGGTAGGGACTATTCAAGCCGTGCGTGGTGTCGAGTTGACCTCCGAGGCCAGCGGCGAAATCACTCAGATACTGTTCGATTCAGGTGATGCTGTTGCCGCAGGTCAGCGCCTGGTTGTGTTGAACGACGAGGTCGAACAAGCCAGCCGGGCAAATCAGATTGCCAACGTAGAGCTTGCGTCGCTGTTATTCGATCGGGACAGTGCGTTGATCCAGCAGAAGTCGATTCCCCAATCTCAATATGATCGTTCCCGTGCTGACCTGCAGCGCGCCAGAGCACAATTACTTGAAACAGAAGCCAGGCTGGCGAACAAAACCATAGCAGCACCTTTTGCCGGCACCATGGGCATTCGTCGTGTAGATGTTGGTGACTATCTCTCGCCCGGTACGGTGATTGCGACCCTGCAGGATCGCAGCGAGCTGGAGATTGATTTCACCGTCCCCGCTCGTTTTTCGCCAAAGCTTCAGCCGGGGTTAAGCGTCAAGGTCTCGGTGGATGCTTATCCGGAAAGAAAATTCACAGCCACAGTTGCCGCTGTGGATGCGCGGGTTGATCCGAACACGCGCAACGTTTTATTGCGCGCCAAGCTGGACGAGGTGGAGGGTTTGCTGCCAGGCATGTTTGCGATACTTGAAGTTGATCTCGGTGATCAGCAACAGCTCGTGACCATTCCTGAAACGGCCATGACTTATTCGCTGCGCGGCAATACAGTCTGGGTCATTGAAGAGGCCGAAGGTGGTGGTTTAACGGCCACTGCCCGGGTGGTGGTTGGCGGACCTGTCCGTGAGGGCCGGGTAGCTGTGCTTGAGGGCCTGCAGGCCGGCGAAAAAGTGGTCAGCGTTGGCCAGAACAAGCTTTATCGAGGCGTGCGAGTGGTGGTCGACGAAGACTTGAACCTTTAATGCCTAAATTTACCGACATCTTCATCCGCCGTCCTGTGCTCGCCCTGGTTCTGAGTGCTGTCATGCTGCTGCTGGGTCTGCAGGCAGCAACCCAGTTGACCCTGCGGGAGTACCCTGAAGTCGAGAAAAGCGTTATATATGTGCGTGCGGTATTCCCCGGCGCCAGCGCGGAAACGGTTCAAGGGTTTGTCACTACACCGTTACAGCGTCGCATCGCCGCCGCCAAAGGGGTTGAATATGTGACGTCGCAAAGTGATCCTGGTGTTGCTGAAATTGAAGTCTGGGTGCGCCTCGGGGAGAACTCAACCGATGTGTTAGGGGAGGTTATCACAAAGGTTAACGAAGCCCGCTTTGAGCTGCCTCGTGAGGTCGAAGACCCGGTCGTGAGTAACCGTACTGGCGGCGATGCCATGATGTATCTGGCTTTGCTCAGTAAACAGATGTCGGTGCAGCAAATGGCCGACTACGCTGCGCGAACCATTCAACCCGTTCTCAGTACCGTTGAGGGCGTGGGTGAAGCTCGCCTGCTGGGTAGCGGCATGTTTGCCATGCGTATCTGGTTGAATCCAGCCAGAATGGCCGCTTTCGGCGTTACCGCAACAGACGTCAACGACGCCATACGCAGAGATAACTTTATTTCTGCAGCGGGCACAACCCGCGGTGAATATGTGCGCGCCAGCGTTGATGCACAGACAGACGTCCAGGATCCATCCCACTTTGCGGCGATTGTGGTGCGTCAGGAGGGTGAACAGCAGGTGCGCCTGGGTGACGTTGCCAATATTGAGCTGGCCAGCGAGACCTACGAGTCACAGGTTTATTCGAGCGGCCAGGAAACGGTTTTTATTGCCATCACTGAAGCGCCTGGCGCAAACCCTTTGCAGATGGCTGAACGGGTCAAGGCACAGATAAAAACCCTGGATGCGCAGTTGCCTGCGGACATGACTATTTTTCTCGATTCAGATCTGTCCATCTACATCGGTGAAGCGCTCAACGAAGTGCAGCAGACCCTCATAGAAGCCACCATCATTGTTGTGTTGGTTATTCTGTTATTCCTGGGTTCATTGCGTGTTGTGGCCATTCCCATTGTGGCCATACCGCTTTCATTAGTGAGCGTGCTGTTCCTGATCTGGCTGATGGGATTCTCAATCAACCTGCTGACGCTGTTAGCCATGGTCATCGCCATTGGGTTGGTGGTGGATGACGCCATTGTGGTGGTTGAAAACGTGCATCGGCACATCGAAGACGGTAAAACGCCCATGGATGCAGCGCTGCTGGGTGCCAGGCAGGTGGCGTTACCTGTAGTTGCAATGACCCTGACCCTGGTGGCCGTGTATCTGCCGATTGGTTTTCTCGGTGGTCTGACCGGTGTGTTGTTCAGCGAGTTTGCGTTGACCCTCGCGGGTGCGGTCATGATCTCCGGCATCATTGCCCTGATATTAACGCCGATGATGTGTGCCTACTTACTCAAAGACCATCAACATCAGGGTAAGGCGGCACTCTGGCTGGACAGGCAGTTCAACAGGTTGCATGGGCGCTATGCTAAAGCGCTTGGCCACTGCCTGGATAATCGCGGCGCGGTGATGCTCTTTGCAGTGGGCATTTTTGTCAGCCTGCCGATATTTTATCAGTTGGCCCAGAAAGAACTGGCGCCGGATGAAGACAGCGGCAGTATTTTTGCCATCGCAACACCGCCAGACTACGGTAGCCTTGAGTACACCACGCTGTTTCTGGATCAGATGGTTGAGGCGTGGCGGTCGGTGCCGGAAGTCAGTCATTCGTGGCAGGTGAATCAGCCAAACTCTGTGTTTGGCGGCATTGAGTTGAAGCCCTGGGATGAACGTCAACGCACGCTGGAAGAAATCCGCGTTGAGGTGCAGCAGAAGTACAATGGTATCAGCGGTCTGGAAATATTTACCTTTGCTGCAGGTGGTCTGCCCGGCGCTTCGTCTGGCTTGCCGCTGCAGTTTGTCATCTCCGCCAACGTGGGTTATCGCGAGCTGGATCGCGTCGCAGAAGAAGTGTTAGGCAAGGCGCGACAGTCGGGTCTGTTCGCTTTTGTGAGTAAAGACCTGCGCTATTCCCGCCCCGAAATCAGTGTGCGTATTGATCGTGAACTGGCTGCCAGGCTGGGAATATCCATGGCGAAAATAGGCGAAACGCTGCAGATCATGCTGGGCGAAGCGGAAACTAACCGCTTCAGTATGGAAGGTCGCAGTTATAAGGTCATTCCTCAGGCGGATCGCGGTTTTCGACTCAGCAAAGAATGGTTGGAACGTTATTACCTTCGCACAGAAGAAGGTTCGCTGGTACCGTTAAGTACGGTGATATCACTTCAGCAGAACGTTGAACCGAGTACGCTCAGGCAGTACCAGCAGCTGAACAGCGTCACTCTGCAGGGGCTGGTGCTGCCGCCGAATACGCTCGGAACAGGTTTGACATTTCTTGAAGAGGCGCTGAAGGAAGTGGCGCCAACAGGTTATCGGGTAGGCTATCAGGGTGAATCGAGACGGTTCATCGAAGAGAGTCAGGGCTTTTTACTGCTGTTTGCCACATCCCTGGTGTTTATTTATCTGGTTCTGTCAGCGCAGTTCAACAGTTTTCGCGACCCCTTTATTGTTCTGATCAGCGTGCCGCTGTCTATTTTCGGCGCGATTGTGCCTCTGGCGCTGGGGTGGGCAACGTTGAATATCTATACTCAGGTGGGTTTATTAACGCTTATAGGCCTGATCAGTAAACACGGCATACTGATTGTAGACTTTGCCAATAACAAATTAGCCGACGGTCTGGACCGTCGATCCGCCGTGCTGGAAGCTGCTGCTCTGCGGCTGCGACCGATTCTCATGACAACTTTTGCCACCGTGCTTGGCGTTGTGCCGCTGTTGCTGGCGTTTGGCGCAGGTGCAAACTCGCGATTTTCTATTGGCTTAATGATTGCTGCGGGTATGGTGGTGGGTACGTTGTTTACCTTGTTTGTATTGCCTACATTCTATTTATTGCTGGCTGGTAAACAGAAAGTCGAAGCACCCCGAACCTCACAACCTGCGGTAAATGTCCATGGCTGATATCAATAAGCCGGGTGAAATTCTGCTTGCAAAGAATCTCAGTGCACTGGCCATCCTGCACGAAGTGGTTTGTGATGCGGTCACTGCCTTTCCTGACGTGTTAGATGCAGCAGGTGTGCCGTCTGCTCTAGAGGCATTTCGTAAAAGCTATGCAGACGTGCTTCCCAGGTTCGAAGCGCAACGGTTAGCCAGTCCCCAAGCCTCGGCCATTGCAGTGCACATGGTACGCAGCCTGCGGGATTATATTATCTGGGATGACGGTGAAGACGCCCGTCCGTTGCATGATGTCCTGGGTCAACCTGTGGCGCCGCTGCCGCTGAGCAAGCTCAACTTCAGCGGAGAACCTGGCTGGCAGCCGAACTTTGTCTATCAGGGCGAGCGTTGGCAGGGTGCTCAGTTGGCTCAACTGGGTAAATTACTGGCCAGTCGGAATATTATTTCAGCGGCTGCGGCGTCTGCGCTGACCTGGTTGGCAGAAGAAGCTCTGGGTGACGGCAAACTGGATTTGTCCGGGCGCAGAATTGCCGTTCTCGGTGGTGGCGCGGAACTGGCGCCAACCCGTTTATGGCTTGAGGCCGGCGCAGACGTACTGTGGTTGGACACAAAACCTCCACCGCAGGACTGGCAGACACAGCCGGCCCTGTCCGGACGCGTATTCTGGGTAACAGACAACGTCGACCTGCTGACCGAACCCCAGGCAGTGCTGGCCACCCTGCTTGAATTTGCGGACGGCAGCCCGCTTGATCTGGGGTTGTACGCATACGCACCGGGTAAAGCGCGCGAAATACGCCT
>CBDUMB010000243.1:0-5614 GCA_965368205.1 uncultured Pseudomonadaceae bacterium
GTCTGAGAACTGGTACAGCGCGGTTTGTGCGTTTGCCATTGCATAGTAGGCGTCTGCAACGGAGTCGGGGCTGAGCGTGATGTCGGTACGTTCCAGCCAGGGAGACAGTGTTTCCAACGCAATACCTGGTTGGCCCAGCGCTGTGTATGATTTTGCCACCTGAGTTTTAGCGATATACATGCGCGATTCATGGCCCAGTTTTTCAAGCCATTCTATGGCTCGTTCATACTCCTCTAACGCAGCCTGATGTGCACCGCGCTGGGCCTGCATGTAACCCAGGTTGTACAACAGGATGCCCGGTAACTGTGAATCTTCGGGTAAAACATTCAGATAGCGCCTGGAAGTTTCCAAGCTTCGGATGGCAAGATCAGTTATGCCCATGTTGATGAGTGGCGTTGCCCGATTATGGTGCAGGACATACAACATTTCCTGATCATCCCCAGCTACCGCGGCGGATAATCCTTGTTCATAGTAGGTTAAAGCTTCTGCCACACGACCCTGACGTGTGGCGAAGGAACCCAGCGCATCGTACGTCTGCGCACGTACCGAAGGTTCAAGATCTGGCGTTAGACCCTGTCTGGCTGCGTCGCATGTCTGTTCCGCGGCAGACATATCGCCGCTGCGGACAGAGATGCCACAGTCTAAGGCGTCAAGGTAAACCTGTTCATTGGGCCTGAGTTGTTCATCATTCAGTACCCTCAACGCCTGTTTGCCGCTGGCAAAATCACGGCGACTTATCGAGCGGGCTAAGACCAGCCTGGCCCTGATCTGGTCAGTGCCGGTTGATGTATCGACAAGCTGTCGAAGATCTGCCGCGTTGAGTCGATGCAGACTTGCAAAGCTGAACGGCTCTGTCGGCGAAGCCGCCTCCGCAGGCATGTATGCCAGGACACAGACGGTGAAGACCAGCAAAGCCAGGGTGCGCGAATCACTTTTACGGATTTTGCTGGTGGGATTTTGCTGGCGTGGACGTCGCATACACTATTGTTCTCCAAAGCGATGGTCATCTGCAAGAAAAATGCCTAGCTGCAATAGACGTTTGCGAGTGCCTGTTGCAAAGGTATCGAAGGACAGCGCAGCAAAAACAAAAATTGGCCATGTTTTTTTTATCGGCGTAAGCTCAGGCGACCAGCAACTGGGAGGTGTGAGGTGGTTAAACTGTTCAGGTTTGTTCCGGGTGCCATAAGTCTGGCTGCTCTTTTGTTTCCTCAATGGACTATAGCGCAAACAAGCGGCTCACCGTTGATGGAAGAAATCATTGTCACAGCACAAAAACGTGAAGAACGACTGCAGGAGACGCCTGTCTCGGTTACAGCTTTTTCTGGCGATGCCATTGAGGCGCTGGGCTTTCGGCAAAGCGTTGATATCACGGCGCAGACTCCAAATTTCAGTGTTGGTTATCCTAACGGAGACACCGGTGTGCCAGCGCCATTTATCCGAGGTGTCGGGCTGAATGATTTCGGTGTGTTAAATCAGGGGCCAATAGCCGCCTATATGGATGAGACCTATATTTCGTCCAATGCGGTACAGATATTCCAATTGCTTGATGTTGAAAGGGTTGAGGTATTGCGCGGTCCCCAGGGTACTTTGTACGGACGTAACGCGACCGGTGGCGCGGTAAATTTTGTTTCACGGAAACCTACACGGGAATGGGAAGGCTGGGTTCGTGCCGGTATTGGCAGTTGGGACCAACGCAAGATTGAAGGCGCGTTTGGTGGGCCTCTCGGAGACAGCACCGCGTTCAGGGCGGCAGTTCTCAAGAGCGATTCGGACGGCTGGATGAAAAACAGGTTTACCGGCAATGATCAGCAGGGCACAGATGAATTTGCCTGGCGTGTATTGCTCGAGACGCAACCCACTGACAGTTTAAATCTTCTGTTCAACGTGCGTGGAGGTAAGACAGAATCTGATGCGGTCCAATATCGTCATCTGGGGGTCTGGGACACAGATGGCAACATGTGTGGCAACCAGGCCATTCTTGCCGGGCAGTGCGTTGATATATTCGGATACACTGAACAGGCAGCCTATACAACCCTCAATGGTGACAGCGCGCCAGCGGTGCCGGACTATGATGAGGGTAATTACGATTTTGAGGCTAAAAACGATACCGAATTCTGGGGCATTTCTTTAACTGCGGACTGGACCGTTGGCGATTTTGTCATTACATCAATCACTTCTTATGATGATGTTGAAGACTTCAGACCTGAAGAAACAGACAGTGGCCCGAATAATATTCTCACCGGCGAACTGGCTGTTGAGCAGGAAACGTTCTCGCAGGAATTACGTTTAAACTGGGCCTCGGATCAATGGTCCTGGCTGGCTGGACTTTATTACCTCAATGACCAGGCGACAGATAATACCGCGTTCGATATTCTGCGGGACTTCAGACCGTTCACTATCGGTGATGACGTGAACTGCACCGCACCGCCCGGTAACCCAGGCGGTTTGTGTCCCGAGCAGTTTGTTTTCAAGTCTAAATCAGGCACTGAACAAGAGATCACCAGTTTTGCAGCATTCTTCGACGCGAGTTTCGAACTCAGTGAACGGCTGACGCTATCAGGCGGATTACGCTACTCCGATGAAGAAGTTGAGCACGACAGTTTCTTCTTCTATGACGAGCCGGAAGGCGGCAACCCAGTGCAGCCGGGTTTCCCTGCTGTAGCGGATAACGATTTCAGCAACGTCAGCGGTCGTTTAGTGCTCGATGCACAGTTATCTGATGATTTGTTGCTGTATGGCAGTGTGACAAGCGGCTTCAAGGCAGGTGGTATTCAAACCACAAGTGACGGAATTTCGCCCTACGATGAAGAAAAACTGCTGAGTTACGAAGCGGGTTTCAAATCTACGATGGTAGATGGTCGGGTGCGCTTCAACGGCTCTGCTTTTTATTACGATTATGAAGACCTGCAGGTGTTTGCTTTTGTGATTGTTAACGGCATCGGTTTTTCAACCATCTCTAACGCCGCTGATGCTGAAATCTATGGTGCAGAGTTCGAATTGCAGTGGCTTCCCACTGATAACCTGTTTGTGAACCTGGGTCTGGGACTGCTTTCGACCGAGTATCAGGACTTCGTTACTGCTACCGGGGACTTCAGCGGCAACGAGATCACTATGTCGCCAGAATTGACCTTTAACGGTTTGATTCAATATGACATTCCTTTGCAGAGTAACGGTGCGATTACGTTGCAAGCTGATTTTAACTATCAGGATGAGGTTTACTTCGACGCGTTAAACAACCCATTACTGCGAGAGGACGATTACTGGCTGATGAATGCGCGGGTCAGCTGGACTTCTACGGACGAGAAATGGGAAGTGGCAGCGTTTGGTCGTAACCTGGGTGATGAAGAATATATGGTGTATGCATTTGATCTGTCTTTCTTCGGCTTTAATGAAGAAATGATCGGCACACCCAGAGCCTTTGGATTGGAGGTTACCTATCGACCATGAGGTATACGTGTGAAAATATCCTGTTGCTTCTTCTGGCGGCGACGCTGACCGGCTGCGGTGAACAGCCCGCTGAAACGGATATCCAGCAACCAGAGTCCTCGGTTGCGGTAGTAGAAACTGAATCAGTGGCGATTGATGACAATGAAACCTTAACAACTCGGCAGATGCAGATGTGGTCTGGTAGTTGTGCCTTGTGCCACGTCAATGGCAATGCCGGCGCGCCTGTTGTCGGTATAGCGCAACACTGGCAACCCCGAGTAGCCAAAGGAATGGAGACGCTTCTTCAGCATACAGTTGAAGGTTTTAACAGTATGCCACCGCTTGGTTATTGTATGGCCTGTGAGATGGCAGACTTCAGTGCCATGATTCATTTTATGTCAAAGAATCACTCAGCGTCCGGTGCTGCAACTTTAGTGGGCGAAACAGCTGTCGTGGGAGAAAGTGAATGAGTTATTCCCGTCGACAATTTATGGCCAGCAGTGCGTTGCTTGGATTGTTTGCTCCGTGGCGGTCTGCTTTGGCTCAGCAATCACAGACCCCCTGGCATAACTGGTCTGGAGGCCAGGTTTGCCATCCAGCAGGGCGCTTCTCACCTGCATCCGAAGATGAGTTGATGGATTATCTTCGGCGTACCTCAGGCGAAATCAGGCCGGTAGGGTCAGGTCATTCTTTCAGTGCGCTGGTCCCCACGGATGGGCATCTGGTTGTCATCGATCAACTCCAGGGTCTGATCAATCATGATGCCGATCTTATACAGGCAACCTTTGCTGCGGGAACGCGTCTGGGTGATATCGGTGCGCCGCTGCAAAGGGTTGGCCAGGCGATGTTGAATCTGCCGGACATTGATCGCCAGACGCTTGCCGGTGCGACGGCTACCGCAACACATGGTACAGGCATCGCGTTTACCTGCCTGTCTGGCTTTGTCACGGCATTGCGCCTGATTACGCCAAGTGGTGAAGCGCTCGATGTCAGTCCTTCGTCAAATGCTGAACTTTTTGCTGCAGCCCGGGTGAGTCTGGGTGCGCTGGGTATCGTCACACAGATGACGCTGCAGAATCGCACCCCGTACAAATTGAAGGCGAGGAACTGGGTACAACCCATTGAAGAGGTTTTAGAAACCTTCGATGAATCGGCGGCGAACCATCGGCACTTTGAGATGTTTCCGCTGACACACTCAGATTACGCGCTCACCCTGGCCATCGACGAAACGGATGAAGACATCAATAATCCGCCGCCGTCACCAGAAGACGAGGCGGCGTTTGGTGAAGCAATGGCTTTCTGGGCAACCCTGCCGCCTAAAGAGCGCCTGCCGCAGATCAACGCGCTGGCGGAGCAGATCGGACCCACAGAGGCGGTTGATGAGTCTTATAAAATTCTCAGCAACGTTCGCAACGGGCGTTTTAATGAAATGGAATATTCAGTGCCACTGGATGCAGGAGCGGATTGTCTGCGGGAGATCCTGCGCACAATTATCGACAAGGAAATTGATGTGGTTTTCCCGCTCGAATATCGCTATGTGAAACGAGACGATACCTGGCTGAGTATGAGTGCCGGGCATGAAGATCATGCTGCGATTTCCATACACCGTATGGCGGGTGAAGACTATCGACCCTATTTCGATCTTATAGAACCTATTTTCTGGAAGTATGGCGGGCGGCCACATTGGGGCAAAGTTCATTCGTTGGGCAAGGCTCAGCTTGAACAGTTGTATCCAAAGTTCAGGGACTTTCAGGCGCTGCGTGCAGAGCTTGATCCTGCCGGTCGAATGTTGAATCCACATCTGAAGAAAATATTTCTGGGGTAGGTTGATGCGCAGGCGAAGATTACTCAAAAGCATAATGGCCGCTGGTGTTGCTGGCAGCAGTAATGTGTTGTGGGCCCCCGGCGCCAAAGCTGCCGAGCAGAATTCAGGGCACGACAGCTATTTCTCCGCTTTGAATGAGATGCTCAAACGAGAAGGTCCCGGGCATCCTGTGATGTTGATAGACACCGCGCGAATGACGCACAATATATCGCGAATCATCCAATCGGTTGGTGACAAAAAGCGCTATCGCGTTGTCGTCAAGTCACTGCCCTCGGTTCCCCTGTTGCGGGAAGTGATGGACAAAGCCGGAACGCAATCTCTCATGGTGTTTCACCAACCTTTTTTGAGCGCTGTAGCGCAGGC
>CBDUMB010000244.1:0-5608 GCA_965368205.1 uncultured Pseudomonadaceae bacterium
CGTGATGCCGGGGCCCGCAAGGTGTACATGGCCTCAGCAGCGCCGGCTTTGCGCTATCAGAACGTTTATGGCATCGATATGCCCGCGCGTCAGGAATTTGTCGCTAACGAACGCAGTGACGAAGAAGTGGCCAAAATCATCGGTGCTGACTGGCTTGTGTACCAGGACATCAATGACCTGAAAAACAGCGCCCGGGAAGGCAATCCGAAGGTAGATGACTTTGAATGTTCTGCTTTCGACGGCCATTACGTGACTGGTGACATAGATGCTGACTACCTTAGCCAGTTATCCTTAGCACGAAGTGACCAGAATAAGCAGCGCAGTGACGCCCAACTCAACCCAGACGCGACAATCCTTGAACTCCACAACCACGGTTGAAGGGGTTGCAGTTACACGTGCCGGCGTGAAAAACCAGATTGAAGCACTGGTTCAGGCACTGAATTCAGTATTACTGGGCAAGGAGCAGCAGATTAAGCTGAGCCTGGCCTGTCTGTTTGCTGGCGGTCATCTACTCATTGAAGACCTGCCTGGCATGGGCAAGACTCTGTTGTCCCACGCCCTGGCAAAAACGCTGGGATTGTCTTACAACCGCATCCAGTTCACTTCCGATGTTCTGCCTTCAGACATCATCGGCGCAACCATCTTTGATAAACAGAGTAATTCATTCCGCTTTATTGAAGGTCCGCTTTTTGCGCAACTGGTGCTGGCTGACGAAATCAATCGAGCAACGCCAAAAAGTCAGAGCGCGTTGCTTGAAGCGATGGAAGAAAGACAGGTCACTAACGATGGCGTTTCGATGCCTCTGCCATCACCATTTTTTGTCATCGCAACCCAGAATCCATCTACGCAATCCGGTACCTTTGCCTTACCGGAATCTCAGCTGGACCGTTTTCTCATGCGTATTGAATTGGGATACCCTGAGCCTGCAGCGGAACGTGAGCTGTTGATGCATGGCGACCGGCGTACGCACCTGAACACTCTGGCTGCCATAATCAGCCCCGCAGAACTGAGTAATATTCAGGCAGCGGTAAGGGCCATCAAAGCCTCAGATCCCGTGATTGACTATGTGCAGCGCATCATTGCGTTCAGCCGTCTCGGCAGCGAGTTCGCTTTTGGCTTATCGCCCCGTGGCGCTTTGGCGCTGTTGCAAAGCGCCAAAGCCTGGGCATTGATCAATGATCGCAGTCACGTTGTACCAGAAGACGTACAGGCAGTACTGCCCAGTGTGGTGGAACATCGCCTGCGTGAATCTGCCGACTTTACCGGCCATGGCGGTGGTGCGCTCGCCCAGAAACTATTAGGCAGCGTCGACGTCGTGTCTTAAGCACACAGTTTGAACGCTTTTCCCAAATTGGCTATTACCAAATTAGCATCGGCCAAAACCGAGCCAGCCAAAACAGCTCCACCTTTTTCCGGCAAACGCTTCGGCGCCTGGCTTGATAGAAGAATACCGCCCAGCGCTCGCATCAATCTCAGCCAGGCTAATATTTTTATTTTTCCGACACGTTCAGGTTTTGCTTTTGCGGGCTTGTTGCTGATGCTGATTCTGGGCGCTATCAATTACCAGAACTCCCTCGTTTACGCCACAGCTTTCCTGTTAGGAAGCATGTTTGTGATCACCATTCTTTACACCTTCAGAAACCTGTCTGGACTATCGATAGAGATGGCAGACAGCCACAGTGGCTTTGTGGGTGAACATATTGAATTCTCCGTGCGTGTTGAACGACCCAAGGGTCGCGGCCGCGAAGGTATTCAGATTGGCTGGCCGAACGGTTACAAACAGTGGGTGGAAATATTTGATACCCAGGCCAGTGTTGTGTCGCTCTACGTTACCGCAGATAAAAGAGGGTGGCTGCGACCGGGGCGCATGCTGGTAGAAACTTACTTTCCGCTCGGACTGTTACGCGCCTGGACCTGGGTCGACATCAATGCGCGCGGCCTGGTGTACCCCAAGCCGATTTTCTCCGACGCTCCCCAATCCCACAGTGGCAGTCACCGCGACGACGGCGTTCTGATTGACCCTCTGGGCAGCGACGATTTTGTTGACCTGCGCGGCTATGTACCTGGCGATCCGATCAGGAACATTCTCTGGCGCTCCTACGCGCGCACCGATGAGTTGGTTGTAAAGCGCTACGCCAGCTATCAGGAACCCCGCTTGTGGTTCGATTTTGACCAGCTCAGCGGCGACGTCGAAGAGAAACTCAGCCGGCTGGCGGGTTTCGCGTTGACCGCGACCCGTGCGGAACAGGAGTTTGGTGTGCGCTTACCCCATCGGGAAATCCCCCCAGGCCTTGGACAGTTACATCTGGATCAGGTGTTGCGGGAATTGGCTCTGTTTGGTCATGGTGATACTGAGCAACCAACTGATGGGTAAGCAAGCGATCACCCCCGGGAAAAATGCGCCTCAGGTAGGCATGGCGTATCAGATACCGCGCAACTCCCTGGCATTGCTGATGATATCCCAGGTTGTAGTGATCCTGCCGCTCGCGGTTTATATCACGCCCTGGATTATCGGCGTTGGTCTATTCAGTGGCTACTGGCGAACACAGGTTTACCGCGGCCGCTGGGGATACCCAGCCGGGTGGGTGAAAGCCGTACTGGTATTTGCAGGTGTCTTTGGTATTGCCTTGAGCGGATATGGCACCTTCAGCCTGGAGGCGGCAACGTCTCTACTGGTGCTGGCTTTTGCTCTGAAGCTGCTGGAGATGAAAACCCGACGTGATGCTTACCTGGTCATTTTTCTAAGCTATTTCCTGATCGCCACTGCGTTTCTGTTTGACCAGGCCATCACCATGGCGGCTTATCAGGTATTGGCGGCGGTCATCATTACTGCAGCAATGGTCGGCATGAACCAACTGCAGAGCAGGGTGCGGCCGCTGGCATCAATAAAACTCGCTGCGGCGCTCATTTTCCAGGCACTGCCTTTAACAATTGTGCTGTTTTTGCTGTTTCCGCGTATCGCGCCGCTGTGGTCTATACCGATGCCGTCATCCGCTACCACAGGGATCAGTGACAGCATCAAACCCGGCGATGTTGCTAATTTAACCATGTCCAACGAGCTCGCCTTTCGCGCTGTTTTTGAAGACGAGGTACCACCAACTCGTGAACTTTACTGGCGCGGTCTGGTGTACAGCCAGTTTGATCAAGGCACCTGGACGGTAGGTCGACCATTGCCACCCAAGGCTGCTCCTCCCGCACCGGTGGGACCTGGTATCGGTTACGAGGTCTTCCTGGAACCGACCCAGGCTGAATGGTTGTTCTCTCTGGATACACCGGTGGACTATGAGCCCCGCCTGAAAATGCTTGGCGATTACCGCCTGATTAATCCCGAATCAATATTGTCGGTCAAGCGTTATCGACTGGTCAGTGATCCGCAGTACATCCAGGATCTAGAGCTCCACGGGTTGCTTGAACGCCGCGAAACCAGCCTGCCCGAAGATGACAATCCGCGTATTCGCGCCTACGCGAAAGCATTGCGGGCCCAGGTAGATTCCCCCGCTGCAATGGTTGAAGCGATGCTCTCGCAAATCCGCAATCGCGACTATGTTTATACACTGCAGCCGCCAACGCTGAACAATTTCAATAGCGTGGATGAATTCTGGTTCGACACACGCAGAGGCTTCTGTACGCATTACGCAGGCGCTATGGTGTTTGCTTTGCGAGCGGCAGACATTCCTGCCCGGATGGTGGGCGGTTACCAGGGTGGCGAAGTGAACCCCAGAACCGGACACGTCGAAGTTCGCCAGTACCTTGCCCATGCCTGGGTTGAGGTGTGGATCGAAGGTGCGGGTTGGACACGAGTGGACCCAACTGCCGCCGTAGCGCCAGCCCGGGTTGAAAATGGTCTCAACGCTGCGCTTTCTGGTGAGGACCGAGCCGCCTTATCTTTTCTGACAAACGCTCGCCTCGGCGAGGCTGATCTGCTCAGCGGTGCCCTGCAATTCTTCGACTCCATTGAACACCGGTGGAATTTCTGGGTGGTCGGTTATGACGCGGCCTCTCAGAGCGGCGTTTTACAAAAACTGTTAGGCAAAGTGACGCCGGCGCGAATAGGCATGGCGTTAGCGATTGGCGGGGGCGTGAGTATGTTGCTGGTTGCCTTGACGCTATTCTGGCGACGGCGCCCCACCCAGCGTAATCCAGCTGAACGCAAGTTTTTTAAATTCGCCAGCGCAATGGCCAGACAGGGCTACGCGCGGGCTCCCAATGAAACCCCCGCAGCTTATCTTCGGCGCCTTGCACTGAAAGCAGAACTGGACCCACAGCCTATGGTGCAACGGCTACAGAGTTTCATGTACGACCCTGAAGCTACTCTCTCGGACACCGAGCGGCGACAGATGCGCCAGGACTTTCGAAAACTACGATTTAAACTTGCCTTTTCGACACCGGGCAAAGCATCCTAAGCACTGACAACTGTGCTAAAAAAATGAAGTGACGCAAACAAGACGTACGCCCTGTGTGGGCATCTGTTCTACAACTTATGGTGATCTGGTGTGCCGTGGCTGCAAACGTTTTGCCCACGAGATTGTGCAGTGGAATGGCTACGAGGCATCCCAGCAGCAACAGATCTGGGCGCGCCTGCAGGGCCTGCGCGACGAAGTTGTGGAACATACTCTGACCATCATCGATAAAACCTGCTACGACGAACACACCCAGGCGAAACATCTGCAGGATCTTGCAGCGGTGGAACAACGTTACGAACTGGTCCGCCATCTGGCCATTCAGAACATGCCGCTGTCTGCAGGCGGTTTACAGACATCTACAGCAACAGATGATGCGCTGACCACATTGCAGGCTATTGACAGTGAAATTTATCGTCGCTCTCTGGCGCACTACGAACGCAACTATAAAATTCCGGTATGAGTCGCCCCGACCTGAATCCAGCCCTGGAATTTCTGCACTGCCCAACACCGGATGCATGGCTGGCAGCTGTGCCCGCGCACCTCGATGTGCTGTTGATAGATCACGCTAATTGTGAAAAGAAAGCAGCCAGCACCGCAGTCAGCCTGCTGTATAAATACATTGATCAGCCAGAGTTGTTGGACAAGATGTCACGTCTGGCAAGAGAGGAACTCCGGCATTTTGAGCAGGTCCTGGAACTGATGCGTAGTGAACAGATCAACTACACATACCTGAGCCCGGCCCGTTATGCGCAACAGCTGCATAGCCTGGTACGCAAGCAGGAGCCTGGGAAATTAGTGGATCTTCTGATCCTTGGTGCAGTGGTTGAAGCTCGCTCCTGTGAGCGGTTCGTTCGCTTGTTAGAAATACTACCGGAGCGCATCGGTGGGTTGTACCGGCAACTGGTGCACTCAGAAGCCAGGCATTTTCAGGACTATCTGAATCTGGCGCAGTCTATTGCACATGAGAATATCGATGATCGCATCGAGTCTTTTCTCAGCGAAGATGCCAATCTGATTACGACGCCTGACCCGGAGTTTCGCTTCCATAGCGGTGTGCCAGGCTGAAACACTCCAGCCTCAGTTCCTCATCCCGCTGACGGGCAAGCCAGCCACATCGCTCCCATGCCCCGGTCACAAAACGTTTATATCCGTGATGCTGATGCATGCCAGGACGGTGCGTGTGCCCGTGTAACAGTGTTTTTGAG
>CBDUMB010000245.1:0-5591 GCA_965368205.1 uncultured Pseudomonadaceae bacterium
CGAGTTAGGTGACACGGTGCTGATCATGTTCTGCACATACGCGTAGGTTTCAGACATAAGAGATTCAGGTTCGAACAGGGCGTTCACAAAACCCAACTGGTAAGCCTCATCTGAGGTAAACACTCGACTGGTGAGCAGCAGATCGTTTGCGCGACCCAGGCCAACAATCTTCGGCAGCATCCAGCACAGACCGTAATCAGACGGCAGATTCAAATTACCGTGCGCGGTAGTGAACTTCACGCCCGGCACCGCAAAACGGATATCGGCAAAACAGGGTAGTGCCAGACCAACTCCGGCAGCTGGCCCGTTAATGGCCGCCACAACCACTTTCTGCAAACCAAAATGGTAAGCAAATGCCGCATCGAATTCTTTAGCGGTGCCGTAGCCGGGACGCGCAATATCCTCGGCCGTACCCGGATCATAACCACCGCGAGCAGAATGGCCCTGCAATGCATCAGAGTCACCGCCAACACAGAAACCACGCCCTCTGCCACTGACCACTATGGCCTGCACCTTATGATCATCGTTGGCTCTGGCCAGCAGATGTCGATATTCTGTATGCAGACGACCGGTCCAGGCGTTCATGCGATGCGGACGATTCAGCCAGATTGTGGCTATGCCATCATGAACTTCATATTCTGTATTTTTAAGTTCCATATCACCTACCGCATATTCAAATAAGCTTTCTCACTGATCTCGTGATAAGCGCGTACATCCTCAAGAAACCCCATGTAGGAATCGTAGATACGTCTGGACAGCTCGTTTTCATCAGCCGCTTCCGCAACAACATCTTTTGCCGCTGCACGCAGAGCGGCAAGGACATCATCCGGCAGCGCGCGTAATTCCACACCGTGCTCGTTGATCAACGTCTGCAGTGCACTGTTGTTGCGCGCAGTAAATTCACTGAGCATATCTTCATTGATGGCACGTGAAGCGGTTTCAATCATAGCCTGCAGGTCAGGGGGCAGACTGTTCCAGGCGTCTTTATTAATAATCGCTTCTAATGTCGGGCCGGGTTCATGCCAGCCTGGGTAATAGTAATATTTGGCTACCGTATGCAGCGCCAGAGCCAGATCGTTGTACGGTCCCACCCATTCGGTGGCATCGATGACGCCAGTCTGCAGGTTGGTGAACACTTCATTGCCGGGTAGTGATACCGGCACACCACCAGCGCGCTTCAGCACTTCACCGCCAAGACCTGGGATGCGCATTTTCAGGCCCTGTAAATCGGCCACACTGTTTATTTCTTTGTTAAACCAACCTGCCATCTGTACGCCGGAGTTTCCGGCGGCAATGGGGTACAGATTGAAAGGTTCGTACAGTTCGCGCCACAGTTCCAGACCACCGCCATAGTGCAGCCAGCCATTCATCTCCTGGGCATTCATGCCAAACGGTACGGTGGCAAACATTGCAGCTATTGGAATTTTGCCGCGCCAGTAGTACGCCGCACCATGACCCATTTCAGCGGTACCCTGGGATACCGCATCAAAGACTTCAAAAGCGCCAACCAGCTCACCTGCACCGTAAACTTTAATGTCGAGGCGGCCATTGCTCATGACACGAAGGTTTTCCGCCATACGTTCTGGCGCCATGCCAAGACCTGGCAGATTTTTCGGCCAGGTTGTGATGAGTTTCCAGCGATAAACCTTCTGGGTATTCGCCGCAGCGCCTTCAGCCCCCGCGGGCACAGTAGATGTATTCGGGCCACAGCCCGCCAGCAGCATGGCCGCGATGAGGCCGAATAGATATAAACCAGACTTTTTCATCACTTATCTCTTTTCCATATTGTTTGCTTAATCCAGCGGCTGCAGGTTGGCGTAACCAACCATCAGCCATTTGGACCCCACCTCGGGAAAGTTAACTTCAATTTTGGCGCGGTCACCGCCGCCTTCAATCTGCAGGATTACACCTTCGCCATATTTGCCGTGGGCAACACGCTGGCCCATGCGAAAGCCCAGCTCATGGCTTTCTTGAAACAGGCTGCTTGAGCCGGTGCCGCTACTGGCGCCGTACGGCCTTTGCACAGCGCCATTCATACGCACTTCAGAAATCAGGTGCTGGGGAATTTCCATCAGAAAACGGCTGGGACGATTGTAGCTGTCCTGACCATGCAGGCGACGCGATTCCGCGTAGGTCAGATAGAGTTGTGTCATGGCACGGGTAATACCAACATAAGCCAGCCGCCGCTCCTCTTCGAGACGACCCGGCTCTTCAGCAGACATGCGATGGGGAAATAACCCTTCTTCCATGCCGCCCAAAAACACCAGCGGAAACTCCAGCCCTTTCGCAGAGTGCAGCGTCATCATCTGTACACACGGGCCCTGCTGGGACTGCCGATCGCCGGCATCCAGGGCAACCTGATCCAGGAATTCTTTCAGCTCGGAGACTTCAGCCTGGTCACTGTCTGCGAACGGAAACAGTGTCTCGCCGGAAAACTGGCGACAGGCACTGACCAGTTCCTCCAGGTTCTCTTTACGCGCAAGGCCACGTTCTCCACGTTCCTGCCGGTGATAGGTCATCAGTCCGCTGGCATCAATACAGTGGTCGGCCAGTTCGTGCATTGGCATGTTAGCCACAGCATCACTCATATCACTGATAAGCGCGATGAAGCCACCTAATGTGGTCTGCACACGACCTTTGAAGGCACCGGATGCAATGCCATCTTTACAGGCCTGCCATAGAGACACACGATGATCGCGGGCATATTGGCGCACCGCCTCAATAGACTTTTCTCCAATACCTCGCGGCGGTGTATTAACCACACGCTCAAAAGCAGTGTCTGAATGTGGATCTTCCATCAAGCGCATATAGGCCAGCGCGTTCTTGATTTCCGCGCGCTCAAAGAATCGCTGGCCACCATAAATCTGATAAGCAATATTGGCCCGCAACATGGCTTCTTCAATCACCCGCGACTGCGCATTAGAGCGATACAACACAGCAACCTCATCAGCGCTGCCGCCTTCTTCCAGCCATTGCTGGGTGGTCTCAACAATAAATCGCGCCTCGTCTAAGTCGTTATACCCGGAGTAAACACGGATAGGCTCGCCGACGGGGCCATCTGACCAGAGCTGTTTACCCAGGCGATCCGTATTGCGCTGAATCAGACCATTGGCGGCGTCCAGAATGTTTTGCGTAGAGCGATAGTTCTGCTCCAGGCGAACGGTGGTGACATTTTCAAAATCAGCCGAATACTTATGGATGTTCTCAATTTTTGCACCGCGCCAGCCGTAAATGGACTGATCGTCGTCGCCTACCGCCATGACGTGGGCACTTTTTCCAGCCAACACCCGCAGCCAGGCATATTGAATGGTGTTGGTATCCTGAAATTCATCAACCAGGACATTGCTGAAGCGCTTTTGATAGTGGGCCAACAGGTCCTTATTATTCAACCAAAGCTCATGCGAGCGTAGCAACAATTCTGCAAAGTCGACCAGACCGCCCTGGTCACACACTTCTTCATAACTCTGATAGATACGCTTGTGCGTGATCTGAAACAGATCATCGCTGGCAGGCACATCTTTCGCCCGTTTGCCTTCATCTTTCTGGCCGTTGATGAACCAGACCGCCTGCCGTGCCGGCCATTTCTGTTCATCAATGTCCATACTGCGCATAACGCGCTTGACCAGGCGCAGCTGATCGTCGCTGTCGAGGATCTGAAAATTCTGTGGCAGCCTGGCTTCCTGCCAATGCATGCGTAAAAGGCGGTGGGCGAGGCCGTGAAAGGTCCCTACCCACATGGCACGCGCGGACATATTGAGTATTTCTTCAATCCGCAGACGCATTTCTGAGGCTGCTTTGTTGGTAAACGTCACCGCCAGGATGCCGTGGGGTGACACGCCTTCAACATCGATCAGCCAGGCAATACGATGCACCAGGACGCGGGTCTTGCCACTGCCAGCGCCCGCCACCACCAGCATATTGGCGTTTGGAGCGGAGACAGCCTGACGTTGGGCTTCATTAAGCCCATCTAAAATATGTGTGATATCCACTGGTGTTCTCTTACGTCCTTTTCATTACGAGAGACTTTGCGAAAGACTTTGCAGGGGCTTTGCACGGAACTTTGTGCCGGCATTGAAACACCAGTCTACCGTTGATGCCTGTATCGGATCTAGCCAAGGCGCCTAAGAGTTGCCATGATTCATCTCAGCAACGGCTGCAAACCAAAGAGTGTGAAGTATATGGATATGCTGACCCATAGAACGCTAATCGGACTGTTTACCCTGGTGGTGTCTTTTTCCTGCCTGACCTTAAGTCAGCAGGCCCGCGCACAGGCCACACCGGAGGCCTGGGCCAGCTGTGTCAGTGGTCTGAAACTCACTGCGTTGCAAAGCGGTATCAGCGAAGCAACCGTGAATGATGTATTTACAGACATCAACCAACTCCCCCGGGTTATCGCCAGCGATCGCTCGCAACCTGAATTCACCCAGACGTTTACCGAGTACTACAACAAACGCGTCACCGAGTTTCGAGTCTCCAAAGGCCGCAACCTGCTCGCCACCCATGCCACGTTACTGGCACGCATCCAGGAAAGAACCGGCGTACCACCGCAGTACCTGGTGGCGTTCTGGGGGCTGGAAACCAATTTTGGCAGCTACTTCGGCAAGTTACCTATTCCCAGCGCGCTGGCCACACTTGCCTGTGACTCGCGCCGGTCCGAGTTTTTTACCCGGGAATTAATGGCCACGTTGGAAATAGTCGACGCTGGCGATATTGCTTCCGATGAATTAGTCGGCTCATGGGCTGGCGCCATCGGCCATATGCAGTTTATGCCCACCACATTCCTGCAACATGCCAAAGACGAAGATGGCGATGGTCGCCGGGACCTGCTCGGCAGCGTTTCTGATGCGCTTTATTCTGGTGGCAGCTACCTTGCCGATATGGGCTGGGAGCCCGGCTTCCGTTGGGGCAGGGAAGTCAGGTTGCCGGATGGCTTCGACTACGCGCTGACCGGGTCTGACCAGTGGCGACCCTTGTCTGAGTGGGCTGAACGGGGTGTTACCGATACTGCTGGCCGTGATCTTGAGCCGATGCCGCTGCAGAGCGCTTTGCTGTTGCCCACAGGCCATACGGGTCCAGCCTTCCTCGTGTATCCAAATTTCCGCATCATCATGAAATGGAACCGCTCCGAATTTTACGCGCTGTCAGTAGGCCGACTGGCCGACCGCATTGCGGGTGCAGGCAAGCTAGCTCGGCCACTACCCAGTGTTGAGGCGACACAACTGTCCACTCAGGCACTGCTCAAATTACAGGAAAACCTTGTTGCGCTTGGATTTGAAGCAGGCACCCCGGACGGTGTCATGGGTCCGGCGACTCGCCGGGCGATACAGAATTTCCAGACAGACAATGAATATGTTGCTGATGGCTTCCCCACCCCGGCTCTGTTCGAAGCCGTTGCCAATGCGGTAGGTACTAGCGGCGCCGGCGGCTAACTTCCGGGTATGCTAATTCGTGCCGCGCTTTCGATAGCCGGAGAAACTCTTTGCGCTGAATATCACTGGCCAGCGGCCCTTGGCCAATTTCTTCCAGCGTACGAAAACAGCCTTTACAGACATTGTTCTCATCCAGCTCACAAACGCTGATGCAGGGCGACT
>CBDUMB010000246.1:0-5579 GCA_965368205.1 uncultured Pseudomonadaceae bacterium
CTAATACCAGGGCGGTCAAAGCCGTCATGGTTTTTGTCGTGGAATACACGTTGACGATGGTGTCTTCCTGCCACGGCTGGGTTTTCTCTTCATCTTTGAAGCCGCCCCACAGGTCCACGACAAACTCTCCTTCAACGGTAATGGCACAGCTGGCGCCAAGATCGTCTTTTTCCGTGAAGTTCTTTTCAAAAGCCTCACGTACCGGGGCAAATTTCTCATCACAGTAGCCGTGGATCTCAGTCATCGGGTTCTCTCCAGAAGTTAAGCCCAACAGGGTAACCGACTCGTTAACAATTTCAAAAAGACCTTTGTTGGGTTATGTTTTTCGTTAAGGTAAGGACATGAAACGTATCAAGGGAGACACACATGCCAATTAATCCAGAAGCTGTAGGTGCCAAAGGCACGCCAACCCGCCGCAAGTGGGACAGTAAAGATGCCCTGCTTTACGCGGTAGGTGTAGGCGCTGGCACCGATGAGCTTGCTTTTACCACGGAAAACACCAAAGACGTTGAACAGAAGGTGTTACCCACATTTGCCGTCATCATCGGCGGTGGTGGCGTGCCGTTTGATAAAATTGGCAGCTTCAACCCTATGCTGATGGTGCACGGGGAACAGGGCATCGAACTGTTTGACGAAATTCCGCCAGCAGGCGAAATTGAAAGTGTCGGCGAATGTACCGCCATCTGGGACAAAGGTTCCGCCGCGGTTGTTGAGTTTGAGTCTGTCGCCACAAATGTGGCTACCGGCAAACCGCTGTTTAAAACACGCAGCATGCTGTTCTGCCGCGGCGAAGGTGGCTGGGGTGGTGAGCGTGGTCCCAGTGAAAAGATCGAATTCCCAGATCGCGCACCTGACCACAGCGTGAAATACACAACACGCGAGGATCAGGCGCTGACCTATCGTCTGTCTGGTGATCGCAATCCTCTGCATTCAGATCCATCATTTGCCGCTGTGGGCGGTTTTGATAAACCTATTCTGCATGGCCTGTGCACATGGGGAATTACCGGCCGCGCGCTCCTGCATACGCTATGTGGCAGTGACCCATCACGCTTCAAAGCCATGAACAGTCGGTTTTCCAAACCGGTCATTCCGGGTGATACCTTAACCATCAACAGGTGGGTCGACGGCCATCAGGCGCTGTTTAAAACCTTGAATCAAAACGGCGACGTGGTTATTGACCAGGGACAGTTCACCTTTACATAGGAATCGCGATGAAAACGTTTGGGCTCGGGATGTGGATAGTTGTGGTTGCGGTGCTCAGCGTTGGCTTCAGCGAGGTGACGTTAGTCACCTGGCTGAATAACGCGCCTATGGAGGTGACCAACAACCTGTTCTGGCTTGGCATCGTGCCTGCTGTCTGTGTTGCCGTGGGCCTGGCCAGTGTCCTTATGTTCAAAGCTCTGGCGCATAAACCAGCCGTATATATTCCTCTCTATGTGGTGACATTTATTGCTGTCCACAGTATTGAGCTATACAGCCTTTTAAATCCGATTGAAGATATCGCAGCCTACGTGGTGGCCATCTTAATGGCCTGCCTGTTCTGGTACTTTATCTGGTGGAGACGGCTTGATGGTCCGTCTCACACACCAGAAGGTTGAAGCCAGAAGAGCGTTAATCTTCCCGGGGATTCAAGCGCATAGCTGCGGGGTAGCTGACTTCGTACTGGTGACGAATCTGTATGGTCTCACTACCCGCCAGCGTCTGTCGCCAGACAATAACACCCGGTTTATCTTTGTAATCGGTTTCGCTGGGTGCCGTTGCAGTACGGGGGACACTAACCTCAATATCATCGTTGGCCGCGACCGGATAACGATCGAACACTTCAACCACCGTATCGCCGCCGCGCCGATTGGTAATCTTAAACAGCTTGTCGGTGAGCTCAGTTTTCTGCCGGCCGATGAAACCACTTTCTCCGGAACTGCCACCCTGATCGGTTACAACCACATCAACGCGACGATCCTGACCCATGGGCAGGGTCACTTCCGCACCGGTTAGCGTCGTTGGCAGATAGGTTTCGCCCACATACACCTGATCAACGTAGACCATCATGTTGCTGGCGTACAAAGGCAGCTGATCTGTATAGGTGAACTGGGCCGTCAGGAACGCATCGCTACTGAAAAGAGGAACAATCTGGGTAACCAGTTTGGCCGTCGTAGCAAATTCAGCCAGCTCAAAACTCTGCTCATCGTCAGTTCGATTAGCCAGGTTCACCCGGCCTGGCACACGGTAAGACACCGCATAGTTACCCACGGTCGGCGCAGGCGGTGAGGCATTGAGGCTCGCTGCCACCATGACTTCTTCGATCGCGCTGTCTGCCATGGCGCGTTTTTCCATCCTCGGCGCATATTGTCCCCTGACCTGAGCCGGGTCGACAAGGTCAAGGAATTGACTGCGTGTTGCAGGCGCAACGAGATTACCGCTCGGAGCGCTGGTGGACAGGGTCAGTGCAATATTGTTCCAGGGCTCATCGCTGAACTGTTGCACCAGCGCTTTCTGCACAATGCGCAGGCGCTTACTTTCACTGTCCAGGTACGATGTGTAATTGGGAGACCATTGCGCGCCAGGTTGAAAGTAATGCAGTTTAACGGTGGCGGTGGTCGCCGCTTGTGCCGCCAGGGAAACGTCCACCTGCAGAGAAGACAGGCGCTTGCCACGCAGAGTCTGCATCTCGCTCTTCAGTTTTGCCAGATCCAGTTCGAGCTGTTGACGGCTTCTGGTGTTGTCTCGCAATGTCTTGCGGGCAGCACTGCTGCCCTCGTCCAGCACACCTAAAGCACTACGCCAGGACGAAATATCGGCGGCTCCGCGAGCACCCTCGAACCAGCTTTCTTTAGCATAGCCCTGGGCGATTCCGTCCAGAAAGCGAAGCTTCAGCTGAGCCGTCTGGCTGCTGTCATCGAGGGCTGCCATATTATCGCCAACGGCATCCATCTGTTGTTGCAGCTTGTTTACCTCATCGTCAAATGCGTCACGCTGCTGAATAATGTCAAATTTAATCTGACCCAGATTGACGCCGTCCGCCAGCATTTCAAGTTGAAACCTGGATTGGTCAATATTAGCGGGTAATCCTGTGAAGCTGAGCGTTTGCTGGCCTGCATTCAGCGGCACCTGCGCTACCCGGGTGACCGTTGCACCACTGTTGTAAACCGTTACCGCATCAACGCGCGAGGTAACACTTTGAGCATGTGCACTTTCCAGAGGCAGCACGCCGGCAAGCAACAGAACTGACATAACAACCAACACATTCGAACCACGCATCCATCATCTCCAAAATACTGGGCAGGTTGATCTTCATGCCTGTCACTGCACAACGCAAGTCAACGCTTCAGCTTCTGTTCAGCCGCGCTGCGTTAGCGCTTTCTGTGGCTGCTAGGGCAGATCGCGCTCTGCTGGCGGCCAGGGAAAGTCTTCAGGCGCGTTCAGCGATGTGGTGACAAACGTGTTCCACAAGTCCACCGCAGCCCGCGCCTGGGCCTGATGTGCCCGTGCTGCTGCTTCATGGCGCTGCATAGACGCGTTCACACACGCTTGAAACTCATCAATTCGGGCAAGAAATGCGGCCCAATGCTGATCATTACCATCGTCTATCGGGCGGACTGGCACAGTGCAGCTGTGGGTCATAGGTTCATGGGCATAAACCGGCGCCATCAGCAGCAGAAAAATAAAAACAAACAGCCAGCGAAAATTGGACATGTCAGATCCCTCCTGAGCAAGATCGTAGTTACATGGCACTGTAAAGCGAAGGGCTTTAAGATCTGTGCACTGACTAACATTTTAGAGGTATTGAGGTGGCGGAGCAGTTTAGCGCATTGACAGATGAACAGGCCCAGTGGATCGACCAGCAACCGATGTTTTTTGTCGCCACAGCCGCCCGTGATGGTCGGGTCAATTTATCTCCCAAAGGCCAGACCAGCCTGAAGGTGATTGATGGTAACAGGCTGTTGTGGCTGAACCTGACCGGCAGCGGCAACGAAACCGCCGCCCATCTGCTTGACGTCAACCGCATCACCCTGATGTGGTGTGCCTTTGAAGGACCACCACAGATTCTGCGGGCATACGGCAGTGCAACAGTCATACATCCGAATGACGCCCAGTGGGAGGCCTGCACACAGCTCATTCCAGCACCTATCGGCGCTCGTCAGTATTTTTCGGTTGATATCGAAATGGTACAAACATCCTGTGGCTATGCCGTACCTTTGATGGCGTTTGAGGAAGAGCGAAAGGTATTAACCATGTGGTCCGAGAAACGCGGCCAGAGTGGCATTGAAGATTACTGGCAGGAAAAAAACCGGGTCAGTATCGACGGCTTTCCAACTGGCATGCCGGAAAAAGACTAGCCTGGCGGGTGCGGCATGGCGCCGCGAACGCGCTCATACGCCAACCCAAAGCTGATCAACTGTTGTTCCATCAACGATTTCCCCATGAGCTGAAAGCTCAGCGGCAGGCCTTGTTGATCAAGGCCCGCAGGTAACGTCAGCGTTGGATGGCCGGAATAATCCGATGGCGCGGTGAAGTTGATAAACGCAGCGCGACTATCGTCCTCGGCCACCACAGAATCCATCTGCACAACGGTTGGGACCGACCCCGTCATATTGGGGAAAATCATGACATCAACGTCTTCGAACAACCGGTCAAGCTTTGCACGAAATGTATCTCTGAGAATCTGCAGCGCCTGGTATTCGCTGGCCGCCACCGAACCACCCATCTCTAACAGATTCGCCAGTACGGGGCCATAGAGCCCCTTCTGTGCTGGATACAAGCCTTCATGCGCTTGCGCGCATTCAACGGCACAGGAAATACCCCAGCCATCAACCAGCGCCCGATATTCTGAGGGCATCGTCACTTCTTCGATCTGCATGCCTAAAGACTCAAACTGCTGACAGGCCTGTTCTACCGTCGCCACAATTTCCGGTGCAACGCCTTCACGCACATAGTTCCAGTCCACCCCTATGCGACCGGTTTGCTGTATCGACTCAGATACGTCCAGATAATTCGGCACAGGCGCATCAAGGCTGCTTGGATCACTAACATCAGCGCCAGCAATAACCCCCAACATGCGCGCAGCGTCTTCCACTGAACGTGTCATGGGACCTATGTGATCGAGACTGTGGGCCAGCGCAAACGCACCATGCCGGCTGACCCGGCCATAAGTCGGCTTCAACCCAACCAGACCGCAACTTGCGCTGGGAAAGCGGATGCTGCCGCCGGTGTCAGAGCCCAACGCACCAAAAGCGAGGCCTGCCGCCACGGCCACCCCTGAACCGGAAGACGACACGCCAGGCCAGTAGGCCGCATTCCAGGGGTTTTTCGGGGGATCGATGGATGGGTGATGAACACCAAAGGCACCTTCGGTTAACTGGGTTTTACCAATGATCACCGCACCGGCTTCACGGAGACGGCTTACTACGGTTGCATCATAGTCGGGTATAAAGTCAGCCATCACTTGCGTACCACTGGCCGTCTGCACGCCCCGGGTGAACAGCAGATCTTTACTGGCAACAGGTACACCATGCAGCGCACCCAGCCGATCGCCACGACGCTGAGCATCATCCAGCTCACGCGCCTGTTGCAGCGCGGAC
>CBDUMB010000247.1:0-5547 GCA_965368205.1 uncultured Pseudomonadaceae bacterium
AACGATCAGGCTACGGTAAGCTGGTAGAGATCAGCCATGCCAACGGCTACGTTACGCGCTATGCCCACCACAAAGAACTCACTGTTGAAACGGGTGAAGTGGTCAAGAAAGGCGAAGCGATCGGTAAAATGGGCAGCAGTGGTCGCTCTACTGGTCCTCATGTGCACTTCGAAGTGCTGAAAAACGGCCGCACCGTTGATCCCGCCAGCTATGTTACCCGGCGCTCCTGATAAGCGCTAAATCCTTTTTCCCCTTAGGCACCAGTGTCGGTACAATGCCGCCACTCGAAAATCGGTCAACCTGTTGCTATGGCTAACATTTTCACATCCATGTTTGGATCCAAGAATAACCGCGAACTCAAGCGCATGGGCAAAATTGTTGCTCGAATTAATGCGATTGAGGACGACTTCGACAGCGCCAGCGATCTGGTGGCAAAAAGTGAAGAATTCAAGCAGAGGCTTGCCGGCGGTGAAGGACTCGATGCTCTGTTGCCAGAAGCTTTTGCCGCTGTGCGGGAAGCGGCCAAACGAACCAAAGGTATGCGCCATTTTGACGCGCAGCTGATTGGCGGTATTACCCTGCACGAAGGTCGCATCGCGGAGATGCGCACTGGTGAGGGTAAAACTCTGATGGCAACTCTCCCTGCATACTTAAATGCGCTGAGTGGTAAGGGTGTGCATGTCATTACTGTGAACGACTATCTCGCCCGTCGCGATGCAACCTGGATGGGTGATATTTACGCAGAGTTGGGTATGTCCGTCGGGGTTGTGCAGTCCGGTCAGGATCCCATAACAAAACGTGCGGCTTATGCAGCTGACATTACCTATGGTACCAACAACGAATTCGGTTTCGATTATCTGCGCGATAACATGGCCTTTACGCTGGACGATCGTTTTCAGCGCGGCCTCAATTTTGCGATCATTGATGAAGTGGACTCTATCCTCATTGATGAAGCGCGTACTCCGCTCATCATTTCCGGTGCTGCAGAAGAAAATACCAAGCTTTATGTGATTATTAATAAGCTTGCACCCAAGCTGACTCAGCAGGAATTTGTCGATCAGGTTCGTATGTTTGGCGAAGAAGAAGCAGAGCCCACCGGCGACTTCATGGTCGACGAGAAGAATCGTCAGGTTGAATTAACTGAACTTGGTCATCAAAAAGTTGAAGAAGAACTCATTCGTCTTGAGTTGCTCGACGAAGGTGACAGTTTATATTCGGCGACTAACCTGAATCTGCTGCATCATGTCCACGCAGCGCTCAAAGCGCACGCGCTGTTCAAGCGTGATGTGGATTACATGGTGTCGAATGGCGAGATTGTCATTGTTGATGAACACACTGGCCGTGCCATGCCTGGCCGTCGCTGGTCAGAAGGTATTCATCAGGCGATTGAAGCCAAAGAAGGTCTGTCGATTCAGAATGAAAGCCAGACACTGGCGTCCACCACGTTCCAGAACTATTTTCGTCTGTATAACAAACTGTCCGGTATGACGGGTACGGCTGATACCGAAGCTTTCGAATTCCATCAGATCTATGGTTTGGACGTTGTGGTTATTCCAACGCACAAGCCGATGATCCGAGACGATCAGAACGACCTTATCTTTCTGACGATGGCAGATAAATTTGACGCCATTGTCGAGGATATCAACGAGCGGATAGAGAAAGGACAGCCGGTGCTTGTAGGCACTGCATCCATTGAGTCCTCTGAAATCATATCTAACGAATTGGATAAGCGTGGCATCAAGCACAGTGTCCTGAATGCTAAACAACACGAGCGTGAAGCTGACATTATCGCGGACGCTGGTCGACCTGGTGTGGTTACTATCGCAACCAATATGGCTGGTCGTGGTACGGATATTGTGCTCGGTGGTAGTCTGGAGGCGGAGCTGGAGCGGGAGTCTGATCTCAGCGATGCAAAGAAAGAAGAGCTGACTCGGGAGTGGCAAAAGCGCCACGATCAGGTGATTGAGGCCGGTGGTCTCCACATCATAGGCACGGAAAGGCACGAGTCGCGTCGTATAGACAACCAACTTCGTGGTCGTTCAGGCAGACAGGGTGATCCGGGTTCCAGCCGCTTCTATCTCTCCATGGAAGACAATCTGATGCGTATTTTTGCATCAGAGCGCGTTCGCGGAATGATGAAGTCGTTAGGAATGGAGAAGGGTGAGGCGATAGAGCATCGGATTGTTAACCGTTCGATAGAAAACGCACAACGCAAAGTCGAAGGCCATAACTTCGATATTCGTAAGAACCTGTTGGAATATGACGATGTTTCCAACGATCAGCGACAGATAATCTATCAGCAAAGACGCGATCTGATGGCTGCGGATGACATCTCTGAAACCATCGAGGGTTTACGCGAAGAAGTTGTTTACGATGTGTTTTCCCAGTACATACCGCCTCAGAGTCTTGAGGAACAGTGGGATATACAAGGTCTTACTGAAGCGTTACAGACAGAGTTTGGCTCTACCCAACCTATCCAGCAATGGCTTGATGACGATGACAATCTCGACGAAGAGAAGCTTCGTGAGCGGGTTATAGAGCAGATCGAAGCGGAATATGCAGGAAAAGAAAGAGAGTGGCAGGCTGTAGATGTCGACATGCGGCTGGTCGAAAAGCAGGTGATGTTGCAGATTCTGGATCAGCGTTGGAAAGAACACCTGGCTACCATGGACTACCTTCGTCAGGGCATACATTTGCGTGCATATGCGCAGAAACAGCCCAAGCAGGAGTACAAACGTGAGTCATTCGAGTTGTTCCAGGAGCTCCTATTCAACATCAAGCTAGACGTTGTGCGGATGTTATCGCGTATTCAGATCGAACGACCTGAAGAAGTAGAGGCGCAGGAACGTAAGCGCCGCGCCGAAGCCGCCGAGAGAATGAATTTCACCCATGATGATTCTTCCGCGCTTGGTGGCCCAGCCACGCCTGGGGGTGCGGCACCTAATGGCGATGCTGAGTCGCAGGAACGCGTTGAAACGTTTGTGCGCGATGAGCGTAAGGTAGGGCGCAACGAGCCCTGTCCTTGTGGTTCAGGTAAAAAGTACAAGCAGTGTCACGGCAAAGTGGCCTAGTTCGGAGCCGCATGGTATGGCTGTAAATTTAAGTGCGCCGGAACAGCTGCTGGCTGTGCCAGGTGTGCGGCTCGGTACAGCCTGTGCCGGGATCAAACAAACCCAGCGCGATGATGTGGCAGTGTTTGAGCTCGCTGAAGGTAGTGAAACTGGTGGCGTGTTTACCCAGTCACATTTTTCTGCGGCACCAGTTCTCCTGGCGCGCCAGCGTCAGAAAAAAGTCCGCGCCTGGGTGGTGAACAGTGGCAATGCAAACGCCGCCACCGGTGAACCTGGCGTTGACGATGCAGAAGATGTCTGTGCTCATGCAGGACGCCTCCTACAGATATCCGCGGACGAGATCCAGCCTTTTTCTACAGGTGTGATTGGTGAGCGGCTGCCTGTTGAAAAGTTGAAAACAGCACTAGATACCGCATCTGCGCAACTCAGCGAGCAGGGTTGGTTGGCTGCAGCGAATGCCATTATGACTACTGATACCTGCGCTAAGGGCCTCTCCCGGCAAATTGATATTGATGGTCATCAGGTAACGGTAACCGGAATTGCCAAAGGTTCCGGCATGATCAAACCAAATATGGCGACCATGCTGGCCTACTTAGCCTGTGACGCAGGTGTGGCGCCGGGACTTGCGCAGAAACTGGTAAACACCGCCGTCGGGAAAAGTTTTAATCGAGTAACGGTAGATGGAGATACCTCTACCAACGATAGTTTTGTGTTGGCTTGTACAGGTAAAAGCAGTCTGCCGACAATTGGTTCTGAAAGCGATCCCGCTTATCAGTTGCTGAGCGCTGCGATTAACGAAGTGGCTACCTACCTGGCGCAGGCGCTGGTGCGCGATGGCGAAGGTGCCACCAAGTTTGTGACCGTTTGTGTAAAAGGCGGACGGACCTCATCAGACTGTCTGAGTGTTGCTTATACGGTTGCGGAATCGCCGCTGGTTAAAACCGCAATGTTTGCCGGAGACGCCAACTGGGGCCGCTTCTGTATGGCGATTGGACGATCGCCAGTAGAAGGCTTGTTACCCGAACGGGTGCAGCTTTGGCTTGATGACGTGCGGGTTGCGCAAGACGGGTTGATGGCGCAGAGCTACTCGGAAAGCCTGGGAGCTGCGGTTCTCGCACAGGATGAATTTGTTGTGACCATTGATCTGGGGCTGGGTACAGCTGAAGAAACAGTATGGACCACGGACCTGTCGTACGAATATGTGCGTATTAACGCGGAATATCGAACCTAACGGTCCAGGTCCTCGCTGTTTATGTCCTGGTGTTCTGCATCGCCGGGAATGACGTGCTCTTCTGTTGCCCAGGCGCCAAGATCAATGAGTTTGCATCGCTCAGAACAGAATGGACGACTGGGGTTTTGTGGTGTCCATTTAACCGTTGCTTTGCAGGTCGGACAGGCAACTATTCGGGCTGGGTTCGACATATCTCTTGGTACCTTCGATGCAGTTCATCAACCTGAGTATGCAGATGTTCAAGATCGGCGTCATTAGTGATGACGTCATCAGCTGCTTTGAGGCGCGCATCCCGGGCCAGCTGAGCCCGCATGATATTTTCAACTTGAGCGGCCGTATTGTTGTCGCGGGCCATAGTGCGGGCCACCTGCTCTGACTCAGGCGCGTCGATAACAAGCACGCGGTTACACCAGGCTGCTTGTTTTGATTCAATCAGCAGTGGATTGACCAGGATCACATATTCGGATTTGGCCTGGTCAATGTGTTGGCGTAGATAGTCAGATATCAGTGGGTGCAGCAGACCCTGTAGCCATCGCCGCTGCGCCTCATCAGCAAAAACAATATGCCTCAGTCGGGTGCGATCCAGGGATCCATCAGGCAAAAGAATGGGCTGGCCAAATCGCTCAGCGATGCGTGTTAAAGCTTCCTCTCCAGGCGCGACCACGGCTCGACTGGCCAGGTCTGCATCAACTGTAGTGATGCCATGAAAGGCAAAGCGATCTGCGGCGGCGGTTTTGCCGCTGCCAATGCCTCCGGTGAGGCCTACCAGCCAGTTCTTCATGATTTAAATAGCTTTACGGTAGAAAAACGGCCAGCACGGTATCACGAAAGATGAGGGTGACCCAACCGGCAGTTGCCAGAAAAGGTCCAAACGGGATCGGTTGGGCTGCGGTCTGTTTCGAAAGCACAATCTGCATTAACGCATACAACAAACCGACAGTTGCGGATATCAGAATAATACTGGGCAGAGCCTGCCAACCAAGCCAGGCGCCCAAAGCGCCAAAAAGTTTGAAATCGCCGTAGCCCATACCTTCTTTGCCGGTAGCAAGTTTGAATCCCCAGTAGATAAGCCACAGGGATAGATAGCCTGCGATCGCCCCGACGATAGCATCCTGCGGACTGACAATACCCACAAAAAAGGTATTCACAATCAACCCCAGCCACAGTAACGGGTAGGTAATCTGGTCTGGGAGTAGTTTGGTGTCATAGTCAATGAACGTGAGGGCTATCAGCATCCAGGTGAAC
>CBDUMB010000248.1:0-5545 GCA_965368205.1 uncultured Pseudomonadaceae bacterium
CGGCATATGCTCCGCGGTACAGCCGGCCATCACGGCTGCAACCGCAACCTTTTCTACCGTTGCCACCCCTAAGGCCGGACCCATAACGCCCAGCACCATATCTGGCGCCTGAGCACTGGCCAGCACCATACGCTCTACCCGCTCGGCGGTGGGAATGACCACGGGCAGGCCGTCGGTGCAGCCAAGGTCGTGTAACTGTTCCAGTGCCGCGGCTTCATCCGCAGCCTCGAGCCACTCAGACATGTTTCGGCTCCGCCGTAAAACTCTGCACGATGTTGTCCACTATGGTGCTGGCCACGCGCTGCAGATTCGCCTCGCCTGTACCTGCCACGGGATGTGGCAGCTGCACACGGGGTGCATCCGGCATACCCAGCGAACGGGCGGTGAAATCTCCCTGGGGCCAGAAATCTTCTGTGACCAGGGCAACTGAAGGAATACCTAAACGAGCCATACTGATGCCGTCACGCACGGTGCCGGTAGTACAACTGCCTCAGTGGCCATAGGCGGCAATGGCCACCTGACAACTGGCTTTGATTTCAGCCAGCATGTCATCGGGTGCTGGAATCGAGGCATTGCCTTTATTCCAGAATTTCACCTGCAGACCGGGTAGCCGTTTAGTAAGGGCGGCGCCGACCGCGTGCAGGAAGTTATCTGAATCCGGAAAACCGTTGGCCAGCAGACCAACCGTGGTACCGGCGCCCTCCTCAGCGGTGAGGTTGTAGCTCAATGTGTAAGGCTCAGCAGCTGTTGCCACCTCGCCGCGCGGGTCATGGAATGTAGTCATCTTTCTCCCCGTTTTTAACAGACTTTTATTAACAGACGGTGGTGTAATTTAAATCCGGTCAGCAGTTTACTCTATTGTGCCCCCGCCGGTCCCGCCCTAGACTTTGACTTTTCAACGCCACGGACACCCTCATGCGCACGTTTCTGTGTTTTGCACTCGGCCTCTGCATCAACCTCGTTGCAGGCTATGCGCATGCGGCCAAAGCACAGGAGATAGAAGCACCTGAGGTTGAGGCGGATGAATTTCACTTTGTGGTTCTAGGTGACGCCCAGTTTCACGATCCGGCAAAGTTCAATCGCGTGATCGACCAGACCCGTCGACTGCGACCGGCGTTTGTCATCCAGGCAGGTGACCTGATCGAGGGTTACAACAGCGATCTGGAGATTATTGAAGAAGAATGGCAGCGTTTCAGCCGCCAGATTGGACCACTGGCACCGGTGCCTTTTTATGCGGTACCCGGCAACCACGATGTATTTAACGGCCAGCGCCAGGTCGATCCCCGGCTCGAAGATCTGTACATCAAACACTGGGGCCCGCTGTACTACACGTTTGTGTATAAAAATACCCAGATTGTGGTGCTCAATACCGATTCGACGGAAGGTGTTAACACCATCACCGGCAAACAGCTGGTCTGGCTGCAGGGTGTGTTAAAGAACAGCACCGCTGAACACAAAATCCTTTTCATGCACCGGCCGCCACTGCTCACCACCAATGGCGAGCGCCTGCACAAACTGTTTGTTGAACACGGCGTGAAGCGCGTGTTCTACGGTCACCACCACCATTACCATCACTTTGTTCGCGATGGGGTGGCGTATACCATGACCAATGCCGCCGCCAATTCGGTTAACGACATCGAAGCGGTCGGCGGTTTTCATCATCTGCTGCAGGTATCCATCCGCGGCGAAGAATTGGACGTGGCCGTGATCAAAGCAGACGCCATCAAACCCGAAGATGCCGTTGCCCCCATCGACAACTATGATTTTTTTGCCCTGCATCAACGGCTTGCACCAAATTCAGTCAAGCTCAAAGAACTGCAGGAGGACGTTTATCAACTTGTTATCCCATTGCGCAACAGCAGTCAGCGAGAGATAAGCGTGCTGTTAAGCTGTGATTCGGCAGACCAGCGCTGGCTGTTCACGCCCCAGGCCATCGCCCCAGTTGCCCTGGCGGCAGGTGCAGAAGAAGACGTTATTCTATCTCTGACCCATACCGCCATGCGTGTCCCTGAGTCGGAACCGGTGTGCGAGCTGCGCGTGCCTTATCAGACGACACGCGGTCAATGGCTCGAATTCAGTAAACAGATTACCGGTAACCGCTGATCCAGGCAGCGCGGCTACTGGGCAAAATGAGGCATCACCTCTTCAATGTAGACCTGCAGGTTGTCCCAATCTACCGGCGGCCGAAAGGCGATATTGATGCCTTGAATGCCCACATCCTGAAAGCGACCAATCAGATCTACTGCCTGCTGGGCACTGCCGGTTAAGGAACCGTTCGGGTCGATATCCGGCTGTCTATCCGAGTTCATGTAGAAGCCGAGATTCACACTGGTGTCGATCTCCGCCGGGTCCCGGCCAATTTTTTCACAGGCCTGTTGCAAACGGGACAGGCGATCCGCCGCAATTTCCGGCGACACGTACGGCATATTAAAACCGTCTGCATATTTGGCAGCGAGCGCTACGGTACGCTGTTTACCTCGACCACCAATCCACAAACGTAAACCCAGGGGCTTCGGCGCGCAGACGGCTTCACTCATGGTGTAGTACTTGCCTTTGAAATCCACGCTTTCGCCGCGCCACAGGGCGGTGATGATCTCCAGCGCTTCTTCCAGTTGATCAAACCGCTCACCCAAAGGCGGGAAGCCATAACCAAAGTCACGGAACTCTTCTTCAAACCAGCCGGCGCCAATGCCTACATCAGCGCGCCCACCGGATAAATGATCAATGGTGACGCCGGCTTTGGCCAGCACACCTGGATTTCTGAACAACGCACAGAAAACAAGACAACCCACCCGAACATTGTTGGTTGAAGCCGCCAGACCGGCCATGGCGGCTACACCTTCAAAACAGGGATTTTCCCGGTCTTTTAACGGGTTGGCATAAAAATGATCCCACACCGACACCCAGTGGAAGCCTTTGGTGTCACCAATCTGCCAGAGACGTTTGAGTTCATCCATGGACAGATCCTGTGGACCTGCATGTATACCTAGTTTCATGAATCCTCCCCGGTGGTGAAAATCACCTCATTGGTCAGCAGTGTCTGGATGCGCTGCTCGTCTATTCCCAGCTCCCGCAGCACAGACAGACTGTCTGCGCCTACATCGGGTGCGCGTTTAGGTTTGCGCTTGGGAGACTCGGCCACGTTTATCGGGCTGTTAATGGTCAATGCATAGCCTTCACCTTCATCCCCGGTTTCAAGCACAATCTCGTTGGCGCGCATCTGCTCGTCTTCAAGTATGTCACCCATCGGTGTCACCCGACTGAAGGTGACACCGGCCTGTTCCAGACGCGCACTGACATCTGCATAGCTCAGCTTTGCAAAGGCCTGGGCCATCGCCAGATGAAAGTCCGGTCGGTTTTTCATCACGCTGGCGACATTGGCAAACCGTTCGTCTTCCAGCCAGTGGCTGCTGTCGAGCGCTGCGGCCAGCTGTGGATATTCCCGCGCGGTGTTGATCACCGCCAGCACCACATAGTCACCGTCGCTGCAGCGGTACACATCGCTGAACGGATTCGGCCAGCCTTTGGCCTGTCGATAGGTGCCGATATTGTTGCCTGCAATGACCCCCTGCAGGGCCATGCCGTTGGCCCACACGCCATTGGCTGCCAGCGACGTGGACACAAACGACCCTTCGCCGGTGCGCTCGCGACGGTATAACCCGGTCATCACCGCGCCAAACAAGGCGGTTGCTGTGCAGTGATCCCCCATCCCCGGGGCCATGGGCAGCGGTGTCTGGTCAGGTTCGCGAATAAATTCCATCAGGCCGGAACGCGCCCACCAGCCGGTCACGTCAAACGCGCGCCGGTCCGCATCCGGACCTTTCAGGCCGTAACCCGAGATGTGCGCAAAAATCAGGCGCGGATTCACCGTTTTTAAGGTGTCGTAGGTCAGCTGATACTTTTCGAGTTGGGGGCGCATGAAATTGGTGGTCAGCACATCTGCTTTGGCAATCAGATCGTGCATCAGCGCCTGGCCGGCATCACTGCGCAGGTCCATTGCCAGGCTGCGCTTGTTCCGCGAGGTGAGCAGCCAGTGGTAGGGCACCGGATAAGTGCCCACCAGACTGCGATAGCCATCACCACCCGGCGGTTCTATTTTGATCACGTTAGCGCCGAAGTCGGCCAGAATAGTGGCGGCACCCGGGCCGGCCAGATAAGTTGCCGCATCGATCACAGTGATGTCTTCTAACAGGTGTTCCATTTGTCTCCCCAATGTCCCCGATTCAGAATTCAGCAGATAGAACTTAACACTCGTTTTCGTCTCTGGCGATGACCATGACATCACCCTCTGCGTCCACAGTCACATCCAGGTGAATGGGCCGACAACAGACATAACAATCCTCTATGTAACTCTGCGCCGCTTCGCTGGGGTCAACCACCAGTTCAAAGGTTTCACCGCAATAGGGGCAGCCGATATGAGTGGTGGTTGTGCTGAGCATCTGTGTGTCCTGCTTAAATTAAAGTCGCCTTGGCTTAAGAGGAGGCGGGGGCATCCCAGAACAAGCAAATAATGATATTGTTCTGCCTTTTTTAAAAGAGAGCCGCCACACCATGGCGTGCATAAGTATGTCAGATCTACCCTTCTGGTTTAACCGAGCCCTTGAAGTGCCTTCACAATCCGGCAGCGTCATGGTCGATGGCGCCAATATCGTCTTTGAAACCTGGGGCGATGTCGGTAACCCCGGCATTGTGCTGATCCACGGCAGCAACGCCCATCTTGAATGGTGGCGCTTTACCGCACCCTTTCTGGCTGACCGTTTTCGCGTCGCCGCCATCGACCTGTCCGGCAACGGCAACAGTGACTGGCGGGAGAAGTACACGGGTAAAAACTTTGCAGATGAGGTCTGGGCGGTCTGCCAGGCGGGCGAACTGGGCGAGCGCCCGATTGTTGTTGGCCACAGCTTTGGCGGCTTTGCCGCATTGGAAACCGGTCACTACTACAGTGAACACCTGGGCGGCATCCTGTTTATGGATTTCACCACCGCACCCCCCGAGGAATACATGGAATGGGGTCTGCGGGTTGAGCGCGATGGGGTTAAACCCGGCCGTAAACTGCGGGTTTACGAAGACAAGGCAACCGCCCTCGGCCGCTTCCGCCTGATCCCGGAACAGCCCGGCGTACATCCGGCACTGCTGACACACATGGCCGAATATGGCCTCAAAGAGGTAGAAGGTGGCTGGACCTGGAAGTTTGATCCGGGTCTGTTTGACTATATGGAAATGGGCGTGTCTCAACGCGACAAATTTGCCGCGCTGAAATGCCGCAGCGCTTTGATGCTGGGTGAGTTCAGCGAAGATGAAGGTGCTTTCTACGCCCAGCATATGGCCGATATCACCAACGGCCTGCTGCCGACCATTACGTTCCCGGGCACCTATCACCACCTGATGTTTGATGACCCCATGGCGGTGGTTATGGCGATGAAAATACTGTTCCTGGAATGGCACAAAGAGGATCATCAGGCAGAATACGATAGCGCATTGAGCAAAACCCTGGAGGCCTCATCATGACCGATCTGAGCAAAGAACTGATCGCCGATCTGCAGTC
>CBDUMB010000249.1:0-5525 GCA_965368205.1 uncultured Pseudomonadaceae bacterium
GACAAACCGATCTGTATTCGCTGGGCTGCACCTACTACGAGTTGTTTTCCAAACAGCCACCGTTCGTGCAGACCGACCCGCTTGAACTGATACATGCGCACATCGCCAGTACCCCCCAACGAATTACTGAAGTTATCAGCACCGTGCCCACCTGGCTGGCAGATATCATTGCCAAACTGCTGGCAAAACAACCTGAAAGTCGTTACCAGAGTGCACAGGGTGTCTATGACGACCTGGCCAAAGCAGCACAGATGTCAAATGTTGTACCGTTTCGTCTGGGGCGCACCGACAGTAAAGAAAAACTCTCAAAACCGAAAAAACTCTATGGTCGCAAAGGCAGCCAGGAAAAAATCACAGACCTGCTGGAGCGTGTTAAACAGGGGGAAGTACTCTTCGCCTGCATCAGCGGTGGTCCTGGCATGGGCAAATCCGCACTCACGGAGTCTGCGTTACAACAAGCAGCCAACCTCAACGCACTGACCGCAAACGTCAACGGCAGCAGTCTCGACGTGCAGGACACAGACACCCTTTGGCTTGCGCTGATCCGCCCCATCCTCAGGCAGCTACTGAGCATGCCTGAGCACGCCAGCGAAGCAATCCTGAAACGTCTATCGCGCAAACCATCTGCTGACCTGTCAGTTTTGATCGAAGACTTGCCGGAACTGGCCAGTATCGTGCACCTCAATACCGATAAACCCGGGCTGCCTGGAAAAGGCATCAGCGAAATCCTGGCGGCGATTAAACCAATGACTCTGGTATTGAGCATAACAAACGCACACACCTTACCCCCGGAGTGTATTACTGCAGTTATTGACGAAAGCCTTTCGCATCGCAATATTCTGGTTATTTTCGGCTGGGAAAAGGTCGATGAGGCGTTGTTCCACGACGCTCGGATTGCCACCAAAACCACCGCCATACCCATGCATCTGCTGGACCGCGCAGATATACGCGATATGTTGTCTGACATGTTATCGCACAGCGAAGCCAGAGTGCGCGAGCTGGCCGCAGAGATACACAACAAGACCGATGGCGTACCTGCATTTGTTCACGACCTGATCGCTGAACTGCACCAGCAGGAGCACATCTCATATGATCGGCGCGAAGGGCAATGGATCTGGGATATCGATGAAGTGCGCCGATATTTTTTCAACAGCAACTCAAATGAGAGAATCAGCGCGTTACTGGATCAACTGCCTCCCGAAACCCGCGCGCCCATCTGCGCAGGGGCCTGTATTGGCGAAATATTTGACTTGAAGCTGCTCGCCCATGTGCTCGACGATAGCCTGGGGGGCGTGGCCAAACACTTACGTGCGGCAATAAGCCTGGGTATCGTGGCTATGAGCGGTGATAGCCACTATCAGTTTTCACACCCGCGCATTCGTAATCTGGCTTACGAGCGCACACCCGCAGATCTGAAACACAGATTTCACTTTGCTATTGCCGCGACGCTGAAACAGAACAGCGAGCGCCTCAGCACGCGTGGCGCGGGGCATCTGACTCTGGACATTGCCGATCATCTGAACGCGGCAACCAACCCGGTGGACACCCCGGACGATGTACGTCAACAGAGCGCTCATCAGAATCTGCTCGCCGCACAACATTCATTGCGAGAGGGCAACTTTCGCCTGGCCTTCAAATATGCGCGCAGTGGTCTGGCGTTGCAGAACAGCGGAATCGAAGACAGTTTGTATGTTGAACTTGCGGAGAGCGCGGCTTTAGCTGCGTTTTTATGTGGAGACTTCGAACAACTGCAACGTGTCCAGACGAGCATAACCAGTCACGCGCTGCGCGAAACACAAATACGCGCCGCCATGGTACAGAATCGCCTGGACCAGGTTGTTGAACTTACACAGGAAGGTCTCAAAGCCCTCAACGTGAATCTATCTGGCACACATCGCCGCTGGAGCAGTTGGTCAAACCGGCTACGCACAAGCCTGTCCGGCATGGCAGACGCTATCGGATTGGGCCGCTACCTGCAGGGCGGAAGGCAACTTCCTGCAGCGCCACTTGCGCCCATCAACGACCCACAGTTCAAGCAGGTTGCGCGTCTGGTAGGTTACCTTGCCCATGCAAGGTTTCACCTGGGAGATATTTCTCAACCGACACAGGCACTGGCGATAGCAAAAGCCGCCAGGGAAAAAGGCTATTGTGGTGAAGTGGCCTTCGCTTTTGCCATCGCCGCCGCAGATGCGCATGCTAACGGATCAAAACAACGGGCTTTGTTGCTGGCAAAACAATCCCGGTTTATTGCCGAACAATTTCCAAACGACGCTTTTTCCCTGCGTGCTTTAATCACGCTGAGCGGCCTGGTTGATCCGTGGTTTGGTAGTTTTGATCAAACGGTGCGCGGTCTGGTTGACGCTTCGACTCGCTGTATGGCATTACAGGACTACGAGTTTGCCGCCAGCGCAGGCGCCTTTTACGCCACTAATGGTTTTCTTCGCGGACTGGAACTGGGGTCTTTGAAACGGGCCATCAACGACCAGATAAATCACGTTAACCCACACGGCCACATCACCGGGGTAAATATCCAGTATTTTGTCCTGCAGATTGTTGCCAGTCTGCTTGCCCAGCCACTGGATGAGTCCCAGGTTCGTACCCCGGCACAACAGATAAACAACGGCGAAGATCGACTTGCCCAGGCGTGCGTTTACACGTTAAGACTGTATTACGCGGTCCTGTTTAACGATTTTCGCGGCGCCCAGAACGTGCTCGAACTGGCAGAGCAGCACAGCGACGTTGTACGCACATCACCACTTCATACCCTCTACGCACTGTGTTGTGGACTGGTGGCGGTACGCAATCAACCCGAGCGTCGCGATGCCTTGCACAAAGCCCTGAAATCCCTACGCCACGCAGCCAGACATGGGGCAACTTTTGCTGAGGCGAAAGTGATGATCCTGGAAGCTGAACTTGCCCGTGTGCAGGGCCAGATGAGCCTGGCACTGGAACGTTGGGAGCGCGCAGCCGAAACGGCCAGGCGTTTGGGATTTGCAAACGATGAAGCTCTCGCCTACGAACTGGCTGCACGCGCATGCGAAACCCAGGGACGAGCCGACTTTACCAAACTGTTTGCCCGCAATGCCTACGAAGCTTATTTGCGCTGGGGTGCTGTCGCTAAAGCAAATCAGTTGGAACGTGATCTGCCCGGACTCAACGACAGAGATATGCTTGGCGCCCAAGGTGCCAGCCACCTGCCAGTCACCGACCTGGCTGACCTGACCTTACGTGATTTCCAGACACATCAGAACAGTATAGAAAGTGCTGAGTTCAGCGACCGAATTCTGGATACATCAACGGTGCTGCGCGCAGCGCAGACCATCTCAGGCGAAATTGTCCTGGACCGTGTCTTAACAAAGTTGTTAAGGCTGGCATTGGAACACGCCGGCGCACAGAAGGCGTGTATGTTGTTACGTTCAGAGGGACGCTTGCACGTCGAGGCAATCGCAGGTGTTGATGGTGGCGCCACCCGTCGCATCACGCCGGCGGAGCCCCTTGAACTGAGCCAGGATGTGCCTATCTCCATCGTGCAGTTTGTTACCCGCACCAACAAGTCGCTGGTGTTAGCGGATGCAACCGCTGAAGATGTCTTCACCCAGGACAGCTACATTAAGCGGATGCAGCCGTTGTCGGTTCTTTGTTTGCCCATTATTCATCGCAGCGAAGTCACCGGCATATTGTATGTTGAACACCGATGGCTGACCGGCGTGTTTACCGCACAGCGCGTAGAGGTACTGTCTTTACTGGCCTCTCAGGCCGCCATCAGTATCGAAAATGCACGCCTGTATGCTGACCTGCAAAGCGCGCGGGACGAATACCGCACACTCTACGACAGCGCCATCGAAGGCCTGTTCCGAATCAATGCGGAAGGTCAGTTACTCAGTGCAAACCCGACGCTTGCCAAAATATTGGCCTTCGATACCACCGCTGACCTGTTAACGGAATACAAAGACCTGATCGACAGGGTGTTCCTGAAAAAAGAACAGGCACAGCTGTTTCTCTCGGAACTCGAAGAGAAAACCCAGGTGAAAAATTTTGAAGCCCAGGGCATGACCCGCACGGGCAAAGTGTTCTGGATGGCGCTGACTGCTCGCATTAATCAGGATACCGACCAGGGCAACTTCATCGACGGCTCTCTGTTTGATATCTCAGAACGCATTGAGCGGGAGCAGGCAGACAAACAAAGGCAGATTGCGGAAGCGGCGACGCTGGCCAAGAGTGAATTTCTTGCCAACATGAGCCATGAAATCCGCACCCCGATGAACGCCATTGTCGGTTTCTCAAAACTGACCCTGGACACGCAACTTGACCGCAAACAGCACGAGTATCTGACCAGCATCCGTAATGCTGGAGAGAACCTGCTCTCGCTGGTCAGCGACGTGCTGGACTTCTCGAAAATTGAAGCCGGCAAATTAACACTGGAAGAACGCCCTTTCCGTCTTGCTGAAACCCTTCATGAGGTAGAACGTCTTTTCCGCACGGATGTCAGGCGCAAAGGTTTGACGCTGACGGTCAAAGACGATACTCAGCAGCATCCTGAATTCCCTGCAAACGGACACCTGATTGGCGACTCTATGCGCCTGCAGCAGGTGTTTGTGAACCTGATTGGTAATGCGGTTAAGTTCACCGAGAGCGGCGGTATTGAGATAAGTGCAGAAGTCACCGACCACAACGGCGATATGCTGTCACTTCTGTTTTGCGTCGCGGATACCGGCATTGGTATAGAACCCGACCAGATCGGTCGATTATTCGGCTCATTTGAACAGGCAGAATCTTCCACAACACGTCGCTACGGCGGCACCGGGCTGGGGTTGACCATCTGCCGACGTCTGGTCGAGGTAATGGGCGGCGAAATCAGCGTCACCTCCACACCCAGTGCAGGCAGTCTGTTTTCTTTTACCATCAAGGCGCGCCGACCCGCAGACCATGAACTCGATCAGGGCAGCACAATAAAACGCAAAGCCAGTGCTTCGGCGATCCTGAACAACCGTCGAATTCTTGTGGCAGAAGATAACCCCATCAACCAGCAGCTCGCCCTGGAATTCCTGCAAAGGTCAGGCGCCAAGGTGGACATTGCAGAAACCGGGCGGGAAGCCATCAGCGCTGCAGTTGAAGGCCAATATGATGCGATTCTGATGGACATACACATGCCACATATCGATGGTCTGGAAGCAACAGCCACCATCAGAGCCCAGGGTCTGACGATGCCGATCATTGCCGTTTCCGCAGATGCTTTAAGTGAGCGCAAGACGGCTGCGCTGGAGGCCGGTTGTAACTCTTACGTCACAAAACCCATCGACTTTGAAAGTCTGTTAAGCGCGTTAGAAGACGTGTTACCTGAATCGGAACAAGTGCTGCGGCGTAGAGCCACTGACCTGGCAAAATCAGCGCAGGCTGCTGCAGACCAGGTGGTTCAGGACCAACAAATTGCCGCTGCCGCCGAAAAAGAGAGCGCAGAGGAAATCAGCGCAGGCGATCTGCCGTTCGATTTACACCGGGTTGCAGGCATCGATCTGGGCGAGGCG